>JAUWOI010000175.1 GCA_030612185.1 Anaerolineae bacterium | reverse complement strand
CTCCCGTCGGGCTGCGGCCAGGCATAGAACATCTCGTAGAGGACGCAATTGTCGCGGTCCAGCACCAGCACGTGCCGGTCGCCATCGCTGTCGGAACCGCCCTCAATGGGCGCATCGGCGGGGATGGGGTAGGGACCGGGGTCACTTTCGTCGTCGTACTCAAAGGTGACGTCTACCAGTGGCTGGCTGCCCGGCACGTCTACGTAGGGGATGCCGATGGGGCCGCCGTCCCAGGTGCCGGAGCCGAAGTCGGCGTGGACGTAGTCGTTGGCCCCGATGGTGGCGATGTAGGCATCCGAATTGGGGTCCAAAGGCAATATGTCCACGGGCGCGTTCCACACGTTGTCGGTGGGAAAAACGGCACACCCCGCCACTACGGGAGACATCTGAGCTTTGAGGATCAACGGGAAGTAGATGAAGGAATCGCTGTTGAAGATCAGGTTCTGATCGCTGGTGCCGGGCTGGGGCATGGTCAAGCGGGCCACACCGTCGAGGCGAGTCTCGGTGACGACCGGCGGTGTGGCAGGTGCGTTCCCATCGTCCACATCGGGCAGGCCGACGCCGCAGGCCAGGGTAAAGCCGGCGAAAAGGAAGAGAACCAAGTAGACTGCAGAGCGCGTGTGGATACGCCTCATTATACTCCTCATCGGGCGTATATGATTCCTGGGAGAGCGCCAGTGCCAGCGGCCACACGCCCTTGAGACCGCATGCCACGCAGGTCGCCCCACCTGCGGCGGCCCTGCCAGTCGGCGAAGGCCATCTTTGCCTGGGTGCAGCCCGCGAATTCATTGCTGGTGGAGCACCAAGAACCCGGTTTCTGGCCTATCCTCTGAACAGATACCTCTGAGCAGACGACTGGCTCTGAGTACAAGGCTGGCCCAGCCAGCCCCACCCGTTGCCGTACTGCAATCCGCTGTTCTACTGGTGATTGCGCAGCGTCAGCGGCAGGTAGACGTGATAGGGCCTCACAAACCGCCCACGGATCTCATAGTCGCCGCTCGGCCAGTTATCCTCCTCGACCACCAGACAGTCCCCAGAGGGGGCACAGGCTGTTGCCGGATAGGCTTGTGAGTCCGAGCCATTGTCTATGGCAAACTCGTCGCCCGCGGGCGAATCCTGACCCGGCATCACGTAGCGCCCGTATACGTCCTGGCCCGACGAGCCGGGGTCGAAGTAGCGCCAGGCCACCAGATAGCCGTAGCCTGCCCCATACGCCACGGCCGGGTCAACGTGGAGGTTGTTGTCGCCGAGTCCGTCGATTTCGAAACCGCCGGAGGCTCCCTGCGGTGTGCCGGCTCCGCTCACCCGCTGGGCGAAGATGTCATAATCGTTGGTACCCGAGGTGCCATCCTCCCAGACAACCAGATATTCGTCCGGGCCGGCGGCCACAGCGGGAAAGTCTTGGTCATAGGCGTCGTCGCAGATGTGGATTTCACTGCTGAGCGTCCCCAAGTTAGCCGAAGCCACCTTGCCATAGATATTGCCATTACTGCCAACACCGAAGGTATAGGCAATCAGGTACTCGTTACGCGCCTCGTTATAGGCCACGTCGGGAAAGACGCGTTCCTCGCCCGCCCCGGTGGCAATGCTGACCCCGCTTGCCCCCCCCAGCGCTGTCCCGTCCCTGTCCACGCGCCGGGCATCAATGTCGCGCAAGCTGCCTGCCCACCAGTTCTCGTAGACCACGAGGTACTCGTTGTTCTGGCTGCTGTAGGCCACGGCAGGGTTCCACTGCTTGTCGTTGTCCTGATTGATTGAGAACTCGGCATATCTGGTATCGCCTAGATCGCTCCCATCCCACTTGACCAGTCTGGCCCAGATGTCGTAATCGTTAGAATTGACCTCATAGGTGTAGACGATCAGATACTCGTCTTGCGTGGGGCTATAAGATACGTCTGGTTGCCAGTTCTTCTTCCCCGCATCAGAGACCACACAGAAATAGCTCAGCGGGGTTCCATCGCCGCGTACCCGCTGGGCGTAGATGTCCCACGTTCCTCCACCCTGGTCGTTATACCACACCACCAGGTACTCGTCGTGGTTGCTGTTGTAGGCCACTGCGGGCAGGCGGTTGTCAATCGTGTCAACCCAGATGTTGATGAACGGGTCAAGTATCGGGGACTGTACAGCCGCTGGGTCGGCTCCGGCGCTCACCGGCTGGGCCAGCCCTTGATCGGGGATAGCCACGAGGGCCACCAGTAGCCCCAGCGTCAAGACCAACGTGAACCAATGTGCTTTTTTCATCGCTTATTCTCCTTTATTGATTTCGGGTGCCATGCGCCTGGGAGGTGCGTCGCACCTCTCCGCTAATAGTTGCGCAGCGTCAGTGGCAAGTACACGCACAACACTTCAAACGCTCCGAGGTCGTACCCGCCACCCTGTGGGCGGGGGTTCCCGTCTATGTCGGTCGTCAGCCAGGGGACATCCAGCCCGCGATCCACGGCCGGCGAGCCGGGCGGCACGCGGTAATCGGCCGTCAGCAACGGATTCTCCAATATGCCGTTCGTGCCGGTGAGGGGATCGGAGGTGTCGTAGAAGAGATTGGTGTCGGCGGCGAGGGTGAGGCTGGCAGGGTGCGAGGCGAGAATGCCCACCGGATTGCCGGCCAGCAGGTTGTTGGTCATGGTCAGGACGACGTACCCCCACGTCGCGATGCCATCTGGACTATTATCGGCGACGGTGTTGTTCACCAGAATGGCCGGCGTGGGATCAGGGATGTTGTGCGCCAGGTACATCCCGCCGCCGCGGAAACCGCCGCCGTTCCGCACAATCAGGTTGTTGGCCATCGTCACCGGCGTGATGCTGCGGATGTACATCCCGCCGCCAGCGCCGCTGGTGTTGCTGATGATCCGGTTGCCCGTGATCTCAAGGTCGCTCCAGGCACTCTCCAGACCGCCGCCATTCCCCGAGACGCTCCAGTTGTCCTCAATGTGGTTGCCGGCCACGCGGACTTTTCCACCACTCACGTACAGACCACTGCCGTAGCCGTTCGTCGTCCTGCTACCGACGTTGCCCCGAATGACATTGGTCAGCACATCGCCCCACGCCAGGCTCGTCAAGTTGACCCCGCCGCCCCAGCACTGGTTTGCCCCGTGCCCCAGGTTGTCCACGATCTGATTCCCCACCAGGGAGGCTTCACCGCCAAGAACGTAGACGCCGCCGCCATCACCGTTGCTGGCGGGATCGGTGCCGGCGATGTTGCTCACGATCTGGTTCTCCACCAGGGTCGTCAGGTGGCTGTCGTCCTGGGAGTAGGAGTATATGCCCCCGCCCCATCCCCGGCCTGAGTGGCTGCCCAGGTTGTCGGTGATGACCGAGTGGGCCACCAGCAGATTGGTGTTGTCGTTAAATATCCCGCCGCCGGCGCCCATACCGGTCAGGTTGCCCGTCCCATCGCCGTTGGTCAGCGTCAGGTGGTACAACTCGACGTGACCGGCGTTGGTGATGCTGATCACCGAGCCGCCCCAATCTGCATCCAGCACCGTCTCGTACATATCCGGGTCGGAGCCACTGAAGGCCGGGTCGAACGCGCCGATGATATACAGTTCCTTGGTGATCACGGCCACCGTGTCGCCAGGGGCGTACGTGCCGCCAGCGATGCGGATCTCGTGGCCCGGTGAGGCTGCGTCCACGGCGGCCTGGACGGAACTGTAGCAACTTCCGCAGTCGCCGCCGCACCCACTCCCACTCTCATTGACACAGTGGATGTTGGGATCGGCTCGCGCCGGGATCGTCGCGCCCAGCCAGAGCAGCAGTGCCGCCAGCGCCAGGCTCAGCAAGGCGGCCAACGTACAGTGAAACAGTTGCTTCTTCATCGCTTCGCCTCCTCCATCTATACTTAGGGACTCACAGAGCCTACCGTGGCTCTATGATAGGGTCTGCGGCGCCTCCTGCCAAGTTTCACTGCGCCGAACATCTACTTGGCCACTTGGCGAAATCGGTGCCGCGCCAGGGCCTGCCCCGGCGGAGAGAACTGCCCCCGGCCCATCCGTTGCTGTCCTGCGCTCCGCCGTTCTAATTGCGCACCACCAGCCCTTCGACCCTTCAACTGGGCTCACCGCCACGAGTACTCGCGGTGGCAGGGCAGGCTCACCTCAGGACAAACGGCAGGTATACCTCCCACGGCATCGTCCCCTCATACGCCCCGATGTCGTACGCGATCCCCTGCAGGCGGGCATTCCCCTCCAGGTCAGTTGTTAGCCAGGCGATGACGAGCCCGGCGTCCACAGCGGGGGCCCCGCACACAGGCGATAGTCCGCCGTCAGCAGCGGGTCCTCTTCATTGTCTCTCCTTCTCTCGTCGTGGCACTTTGCTCTCCGGCGCCTGCACCCACTGCCGGATAAAGGACATCAGAGCCCCCTCGTCGGCGAAGGCGGCACGCTCACCCGATTGGACGTGTTGCACCTGCCCGCGCCAAGGCGACTGGCCTGTTCCCACTTCCCGCCAGAAACGGACGATGAAGGTGTTCAGCGGTGGGTTGGGGCCACGATTGTTCAACATAGGATGCCTCACTTGTTGGATGGCGGTAACGTGGGACGCGTGAAACGTGAGCGGGTGATACAACCGACGATCTAAGGATACCACAGAGGTATCAAAAAAGCGTCAAAGGCAGAAGGGCTTTCGGGGAGATAGTGAGTTTTGCCTTTGTGGAACCGGGTGCGCTGCCAGTGCCCGGCGCACCTGCTCTACCTCCGGTGCGGCGCCGGCCTCGTCAAAGACAACCAGCGCCGCCTGCAACATCTCCCGGCCGCGGGCTGTCTTGCCTCGCGCCAACAGCGCCCGACCCCACGCCAGCCGAGTGCGGGCCGCCTCCACCACCTGCTCCAGTTCTTCGCACCGGCGCAGACCTTCGGCAAAGGCTGCCTCGGCGGTGGGCCAATCGCCGCTGCGGGCCGCCAGTCGCCCCTGGAGCCGGTCGGCCACGGCCAGGGTGTGGGCCATGCCCCTCTGCTCGGCCTGCTCCCGCGCTTGCAAGAGCCACTGACGGGCCGCCGTCTCGTCTCCCTCGTCCAGGCTGAGGACAGCCAGTTCCAGTTCCAATTCGGGGACGTAGCGCGGATAGAAACGCTGGCTCATCTCCAGCGCCGTCTCCAAAAGAGGCCGGGCTGAGGCCGGATTGCCCTGGCGGGCGACCAGTTGTCCCCGGGCACGCAGGAGGACGATCTCCTGGAAGTGGGTGGACTGGCGGATCATTGTACTCTCTGCCCGATCCAGCAGCCGAGCGGCCTGCTCCCACTCGCCGCGTAGGGAGGCGATCTCGGCCAGGTAGTGGTAGGCCCAGCACTTCCGCCAGGAGATGTCTGGTTCGGCGCTCAGGCGTAGGGCCAGACGGCATTTTGTCTCTGCCTCGGTGGTGCGGCCCAGCGTGAGCAGACAGTAGCCGGCGATGTTGTGAGAGCCAGAAGCAAAGTCCAGCCAGCCCAGGTCCTCGGCCAGGCGGGCTGCCTCCTGCTCGTGGGCTACCGCCTCGCTCATCGGTCCGCCGATGCGCAGGATGAGGGAGCCCAGGCGATGGTGGGCGTGAGCCAGCCCGCGCTGGTCGCCGATGCGCTCGCTCAACTCTAGTTGCCGCTGCGCCCAAAGGCGCGCGTGGGCGAAGTTCCCATCGTGCTCGTAGAAGCGGGCCAGGAGGCCGTAGCCGCGCGACGTGAGTCCCTCCAGGCCTGGTGTCCTACTCACAGCGCCCAACCCTCGGCGTACCACGGCCCGTGCCTGGTCGAAATCGGCGTGCTGGTAGGCCAGGGCGTAGCAGGTCTCGGCAACCCCACCCCGGTTGCCCAGAGTCTCCCAGATCGAGAGCGCCCGTCCCAACCACTCCCAGGTCACCTCCTTCTCACCGACCACATCCCGGTGGGTGACGGCCAATCCGGTGAGGGCGCGGGCGGCCAGGCCGTCGGCCCGCTCGGGGTCTAGCAGGGCCAGCGCCCGGCGGAAGTAATCCAGCGCCTCCTGGGGGGCATGGCTCTGCCGGGCCTGCTCCCCCGCTTCTACCAAATAGGCCAGGGCCTTTTCGGTCTCGTGGCCCTGCTCGAAGTGGTGAGCCAGTTCACCGGCTATGCCGGGTTGACCTGCGTACAACCGCTCCATCGCTTGACCAGCCAACCGATGGAGCCGTCTTCGCCGACGGTAGTGCAATCCCTGGTAGATCACCTCCTGCACCAGGTGATGATCGAACTCGTAGTCCCGGCCGGAAGGGCCGCTACCTTCACGGATGAGGTGGCGGCGCAGAAGTTCGTCCAGTGCCTCCAGCGCGGCTTCCTCCCCCTGGCCCCACGCCTGCTCCAGTACATCGAAGTCAAAGGCACGCCCGATGACGGCGGCGGCAGCAACCGCTTTGCGGGGCAGTGGCGAGAGCCGCCCCAGACGCATCCGAACGACCTGGCGCACCGAGGCGGGAATGGGCAGGCTGATCGGCACTGTCCCTTCGATCCAACGCCCCTCGACGAGCCGCACCTGTCCTTCCTCGAAGAGGGCCCGCAGGGTCTCCAGCGTGAAGAAAGGATTTCCCTCCGTCTGGCGGTAGATGCGTGTTACCAGGGCGTCGCTGGCGCTGGCCATCCAGTGGCCCAGGGCTTCCTGGGGCAGGCGGGTCAGTTCCAGCGGCGTCGCCAACTCACTCCGCTCCAACTGGAGCGCCAGCCCATGCAGCGTACGATCCGGGCCGACTTCTTCGCTCTGATAGGTGGCGACCAGCAGGATGTGCGCCTGGGGTAGATGGCGGGCCAGGTAGTGCAGCCAGGCCAGTGTCGAGTCCTGAGCCCAGTGTAGGTCTTCCAGCATTAGCAGGAGGGGGTTTCGCTGTGCCAGATCGAGCAGGAGGAGGGTCAGGGCATCGAAGAGGCGGGCCTGCTGCTGGTCGGCGACTCCCTCTTCTCCCCCCCCCACCTGGGGGGGGATGAAGGGAGGGGACGGGGATCGTTCACCCACTTCGGGGGCCAGGCGGGCCAGTTCGGCTACCTGCCAGGGGGGCAGACGGTCTAGAACACGTGCGCCTGCGACAGAGAGAACGGCGCGCAGGAGGTCCGCCAGCGGGCCGTGGGGCAGGGCGCGCTCGTACTCGTAACAGCGCCCGCAGGCAACCCAGTCGCCCCGCTGCCGGATGTACTGGCTCAGTTCCTCGACCAGGCGGGTCTTGCCAATACCGGCCTCGCCGCTCACCAGCACCAGGTGGCCCTGGCCGGACTTCGCCCGCTCCCAACGAGTCAGCAGCGCTTCCCACTCGGTTTTCCGTCCCACGAAGGGAGGTGACTCCAGGACGAAGGAAGACAAACTCCGGGGCAGCGGGCCGCGTTGCACTGGGGCCTTCTCACCGGGTTCACGCCGCCAGGCGGGGCCCAGCAACTCATCACACAGGGCCACCGTCTCCGATTGTGGCTCAATGCCCAGTTCGGTCCGCAGCACGGCGCGGCACCAGCGAGCCTGACGCACCGCCTCGGCCCGGTTGCCCAGCCGCACGCGCAGCCGGATGACGGTGCGATGCACGTCCTCCCGGAGCGGGTCGCGGGCCAGAAGCAATCCCGCGTAGCGCAGCGCATCCTCCGGCTGAGCCAGCGTCTCGTAGGCCGCCACCAATCGCTCCAGCGCCTCCAGATAGAGCCCCTCCAGGCGATACCGCTCCTCCAGGCACCAGTCGTCGTAGAAGCCCTCCAGGAAGTCGCCTTTGTACAGAGCCACCGCTTCGCGCAGGGTCGGTAGATTGGTAGATTGGTACATTGGTACATTGGTGGTCCGCTCTTGTGACCAATCTACCAATCTACCAGTTTCCCAATCTACCAATGTACCAGTTTCCCAATTTACCAGTTTCTCGAACTCCTCCACATCCAGCCAGTACTCACTCCCCCGGTTGAACCGCACCGTCCGCGCATCGGCCAGGATGTAGTCGCCGGGGGGGAGGACACGGCGGATATGCCAGAGGGCAGTGCTGAGGTTGTGCAACGCTTTATCGCGGGGACGGTTGGGCCAGAAGACGTCAGCCAGCACCTCGCGGGGGCAGGCACGGTCGCGGTGAACTCTGGAACTGGAAACGAGATAGGCCAGCAGGGAGCGTGCTTTGAGCGTGGCGGGCGGCGGCAGAGGCTCGTCGCCGCCACGTAGTTCGAACCCACCTAACAGAAGTATCTTGAGCGTGGTCATCACCCTGTTCCATTATCAGACACATCGAGAATCGGTAGAGCGGTGAATTGGCAATTAGTAGATCGGTCAAGAGCGTCGGAGGCCATCGGATAACGGCTAATGTATACCGGATTCAAGTATGGCAGCAGTGGCGTAGATTGTCAAGTCCACGTATTCATTCATCTATAATCTGAGTG
>JAUWOI010000417.1 GCA_030612185.1 Anaerolineae bacterium | reverse complement strand
TACTCACTCCACAAGATCGGTTCGTGTGCTGCTTGAGAGACAATTGTCGTGATTGTACCACGCGCTCGTTAGATTGCCGTCAAAGAAACGTCAGAAATCTGCAAGAACCGACTCTACCCCGGAATATTGAGAAGATACCACAGGAGTTACTTGCCCAATCTGCAAAGGTGCCTATCGGCTCAAAATGAACTATGCCGATTTTCCTTTGGACGCTGGAGGAACGGGTGCGGGCAGTCCTGGATAGCAGGTTCCGTCGCCGGTTGGATAAGGTGGACTTTCGATTCTCCGCATGAAGAGGCCAACTTTGGTGTCCTCGAAGAGGTAGGGAGTGAGGTTACATCTACCGCTCCGGGCAGGACTCAAGATACCTGACTGCCTGTGTCTTTGGTGGACAAGCGCAGGGGCACGGCCGGTCAATCCAAGAGCGAGGCTCCGTCTGCCGTGATAGGGCAGCGGGCCTACCTTGCTCAGATTTGATCGAATTAGGTGGAACAGCGGAACAGATACCTGATGAAGACGCGGGCTGCCCTCAGAATCCGCTGCGCCTCGTCAGGATGGGCGATCACCTGCCACCCCTTGGCCAAGACGTAACGAGGACGCAGGTAGAAAGAACGACGCGCGTGGTTACACCATCCAACCACGTCCTCGGCTGAGAGACCTGGGGGATTCACAGTGCTGCGATGAAGACCATCAGGAGTCAACCACTCCTGGAAATCCTCGGTGGTGAGATACCCATTGCGCCTGGCCCATTCGTATGCCTCGGTGCCAGGGTAGACCATTAACGGGAAGAATTGAGCCGTGTCTGGATTCAGCCGCTTAGCCAATGCCAGCGTCTTGGCTAACGATTCCCATGTCTCGCCAGGACTGCCAGCCATGAAGCAGCCGTGCACCAGTGCACCAGCGCGCCGGGCATCTTCCCGAAAACGATAGAATTGCTCTACCCTGATCCCCTTGCGCATCGCGTCCAATACGTCCTGGTCACCGCTCTCAAAGCCGACACACAGAAGTCGTACCCCGGCCCGCTTCAGCCAGCGCAGTGTCTCATAGCTGACATCAGCCCGCGAATTGGCTGTGAAAGGCAAACGGTTGTGACGGCGGATCAGTTCCTCTGCCAATGCAACAGTGTGCCTCTGATCTACCGTCAACGTGTCGTCCTCAATAAAAACCTCTTTGACCTGGGGGATCTCGCGAGCGATGAACTCGAATTCATCGGCCACGTTGGCGACGCTTCGTCTTCGGTATCTGTGGCCGGTCAGTGTCTGAGGCCAGAGACAATACGTGCACTGATAGGGACATCCCCTTCCAGTGACGATCGCCACCTCCGGGTAACGGGCGATGGAATAGAAGTAGTTCTCCACCCGCAGGTGGCGCCCGTAAACCTGGCTGACGAAGGGTAAAGCATCGAGATCGTTGATAAAAGGCCGGTCCGCGTTGTGGACGATAGCGCCGTCATTGTCCCGGTGACTCAGCCCCAGGATGCTGCTCAGGTCACCACCGCCGTCCAGCAGTTGGGCCAAGTCCCGGACGGTGTAATCGTATTCCCGTCTGGCCACCGCGTCAATGACAGGGCTGATTTGCAGGCTCGCCTCCGGCAGCGCCGAGACGTGGGGACCCACAAGGAGGATGAAAGTGTTGGGAACCCGGCTCTTGATCGCTTCTGCCGCTTCGACATCGTTATGGATGCTGGGTGTACTGGTATCCATCACCACCAGTCGCGGCCGGAATTCCTCGGCCAGGTTGAGCACGTATTGTAGATCGTAGCCGGCCGCCGGCGCGTCAACGAGTTTCACATTGAAACCGTTCTGCTCCAGGACGCCGGTAGCATAGGCTAGCCAGATAGGATAGTACATCACCCCGCTCTTGATGACGGCAGGGCTGCGTTGAGAACGAGAGTATCGGGGATGGAAGGGGGGATTCAACATCAATACGTTCATAGTCTGGCCGAACCACACAAACCGTGCGCAGCGCTGGGTAGTTATAGGTGCTGTCTGTTATGTTGTGCTGAAAACCAAATGCAATGCAGTATAACACGCGTGACACAACTCGTCAAACCTGCGAATTGCCTCACTAAGAATGTTGCCGAAAGCGTGCCAATAATGGCATCTTGGTGTATACTGAGAAACGTATCTATGGCCTGTCCCGTGCGGATTCCAATCAACATTTCACATTTCTTTAACGCTACGTAAACAGAAATGTGGTACAATGACCCTGGAGCAACGCACCAGCGAGGTTGTCCGTACACTGGTGGACGGCGCTCGCGAGTATGTGAAAACATAGTCCGTGGTCCACATGGACGGGACAGGCTGGCGTGGAGGCAACCGGTGAGTCTGGCTGTGGGTGTACGAAGCACACTATGAGCGTGTAGGAGGAGGGCTGTGGTCTCGGTGATTGTCCCGGCCTACAATGCAGAGGCTACCTTGGGAGACTGCTTGGCCGCTCTGCAGACCCAGTCGCTGAGCCGCGACCGGTACGAAGTCATCGTCGTGGACGATGGCTCCACCGACTCGACGGCGGAGGTCGCCCGGCGGTACGGCGTGCGGCTGATCCGCCAGCCTAACGCAGGCCCGGCGGCAGCTCGCAACCGGGGGGTACAGGCGGCACGGGGTGAGATCCTGCTCTTCACCGACGCTGACTGTGCGCCGACCCCCGACTGGATCGAGCGGCTGACGGAACCCTTCCGCGCCCCGGAGGTAGCGGGAGCCAAGGGGGTCTACCGGACGCGGCAGAGGGAACTGGTGGCCCGCTTCGTGCAACTGGAGTACGAGGACAAGTATGCCCGGATGTCCCGCCAGGACCGCATTGACTTCGTGGACACCTACTCGGCCGCCTACCGGCGGGACGTCTTCCTCGCCAACGGTGGCTTCGATGCCCTCTTCCCGGCGGCCTCCGTGGAGGATCAGGAGTTCTCCTTCCGTCTGGCCCGGAAGGGGTACTGGCTGGTGTTCGTCCCCCGAGCCGTCGTGTACCACCGCCATAACACCACTCCGGGCAAGTATTGGCGGCGCAAGTTCGGCATCGGTTACTGGAAGGCCCTTCTCCTGTGCTGGCACCCGGAACGGGCGGTGCGGGATTCCCACACGCCTCAGGTTCTCAAGGTGCAGATTGGCCTGGTGGGCCTCCTGGCCCTCTCGCTCCTGCTGGCCCCGTTCTGGGCACCAGCGCGCTGGTCTGCCCTGTCTGTCGCAGTGCTCTTCGTTCTCGCGGCCGCCCCCTTTCTGATCCGGGTGGCTCGCCGGGACCGGGCCGTGGCGGCGGTGGCTCCTCTGCTCCTGGTGTGGCGGGCGCTGGCGCTGGGCACGGGGCTGGGCACAGGCTTTCTTCGCTTCTCCCGCCAGGCCAGCCCCCACCGACCGCCCATCAGCGGGTCGAATCGGCTGGCCAAGCGGGCGATGGACATCGTAGGCAGCCTGGTCGGCCTGATCCTGGTCGCTCCGCTGCTTCCGGTGCTGGCGGTGGCGATCAAGCTGGATTCGCGCGGACCGGTCTTCTTCGTCCAGGAGCGCGTGGGAGAGAACGGCCGCCCGTTCTGGATAGTCAAACTGCGGACGATGGTGGACGGGGCAGAGGAGATGCTCGCGGCGCTGGTGGATTTGGAGTCCCTTCCCTCGCCGGCCTTCAAACTTCGCGATGACCCCAGGGTCACCCGGGTGGGGCGCTTCTTGCGACGCACCAGCCTGGACGAATTGCCGCAACTATGGAACGTTCTCAGGGGAGAGATGAGCCTGGTAGGACCGCGACCCGAGGAAATGCGAGTCGTCCGCCTCTACAACGACTGGCATCGCCGGCGGCTGGCGGTCAAGCCGGGCATCACTGGGCCTATGCAGGTCAACGGGCGTGCGGAACTCAGCCTGGACGAGCGGGTTCAGCTTGAACTGGACTACATCCGGCACTATTCCTTATGGAAGGATATCTGCATCCTGGCACGCACAGTGGTCGCCGTCGTCTCCGGCCGGGGCGCTTACTGACCAGGGGGGCCAGAACTGCTTGTTGCGCATGTTCGGGCAACTGATGTAAGCATAGCGCCAGGGTTCACCTTGTCGCCCTTTTGAGGCTACTCAACCAATCCGGATCGGCCTTCCAGTACCAGTTCTTCCGCTGCGGTCGCCCATGTTGGAATATCTCGGGGACGGTGATGAAGCGAAAATGGCCACCATCCCGTTCCAGGAGCATATTGACCGCTTCGATCATTGGCTTCCGGTCGGCATATCGCCTCTCGATGGTATGGTAGAGGGCGTCGTGGAGAAGAATCACTCTACCGGGTTCGATCTGATTTACCAACCGGTCAGCCATCCAGTCTGCGTCGTGATCGAGCCAATCATAAGCGACCACGCTCCAGGTGACAACT
>JAUWOI010000051.1 GCA_030612185.1 Anaerolineae bacterium | reverse complement strand
AAAATGGGCCGTAGGCGCGGATTCCATTCCACGCAGTATCTCGTGCTGCGGAAAGCGCGGCTACATTGTTCAGAACCGAGCCGCAAATAATTCGTCTATCCATCACAGACCAGGCCCCCCCCTCAAAATGAGAATTGCTGCCTACACACCTCCCGCCAATCTACGGCATCTGCAATATGTGCCCCTGGGGCAATTCGATGACCCAGATGACCCAGCGACGGCGCTGCCTGCCGTGCTGGATCTGCCCCAGGCACGGATCTACCACGCGCTGGCGACCGGTTTCGCCGGGCTATTGGGGACGCAGATCAAAACGCTCACCGGCCGTCCCCTGCTCCTCACCGAGCATGGCATCTACTGGCGGGAGATACAACAGGAGGCGGGCGAACTGGAATGTGGCTTTCGGGTGATAGATGACACTGACGACGGGGCCAGACTGACCGCGCAGCGGGCGCACTGGACAATCTGCTTCAAGCGATTGGCCCGTATGATCTACGATCAGGCCGATATTATCACCACCGTTTGCCAGGCCAACCGTGCGTTTCAGATTGAGGCCGGTGCTATCCCTTCCCGCTGCAAGGTCATCCCCAACGGGGTAAACCTGTGCCGTTTCGGAGCGCCTTGCCCTCGCTTCCTGCCCAGGGACAGGCCATACCACGTCGGCCAGGTGGGACGGGTGGTGCCCATCAAGAACGTTAAGCGCTTCATCCACGCTGCGCGGCAAGTCGCCGACCGCTTGCCCGACGTTTACTTCTGGGTTCTCGGTCCCACCGATCACGATCCTGTTTACGCCGCCGAATGTCGCGCTCTGGCGCAGGGACTCGGCCTCCTGGAAAATGACCGGTTGCGCTTTGCGGGCCAGGTAGATCCGGCGGCCTGGTATCCCCGGCTTGACCTGCTGGTGCTGACCAGCGTCAGCGAAGGGCAGCCCCTGGCCCTATTGGAGGGGATGGCCGCCGGGATACCGGCCGTGGCAACCCGGGTCGGGGGTTGCGCCGCACTGCTGCAAGGGGAGACGGACGCCGACCGTAGCCTGGGGCCGTCGGGCATCATCGTCTCTCAGAGTAATGGTGAAAACGGCGAGGGCGACGAAGTGGCCGCCGCAGTGGTGACAATACTCAGTAACCCCAACCGCTACCGGGCTATGTCCCGCGCCGCCTGGCGGCGCGCCCGGCGCTATTACGACATATCTCGCTCTCTGCAGGCCTACGCGGACATATACCAAAATATGGGCGTTAACTGATGAGACGCAGTCGCCATGATCCTCGGCTCACCACCAAGGACGAAACTGAACCGAAAGGGGGATTTGACAATCTCCTCAGAGCAATGGATGCACAAACCGCCAGCCTGGAGACATTGATTGAGGAAACAACAAATCTGGTGGCGGCTGGTGACCCGGCGAGAGCAGCCGACTGGTTGCGAGGGCTTATGGCCTACGAGGATGGCCTGCGGCAGCGCGACCCGATGCACCCCTGTGAAAATCGCGTTCCCTCGTTGTTGGCTGCGCTGCCGGACGATGTGGTCGGTGCTGTCTTTGACGAATTCACCCCGGTCGAAGCACGCCGTGCCCTCTTCGACAACTACACCCGCGTCAGGCCCGCGCGCAGCGCCGCGATCCTGGCCATTATGCGCGCAGAACGAGCCGCCGCCGTCGTCGAAGTGATGAGCCTGGGCGTGGACGCACCGCTGAAAATGGCCCGTGTTCTGCCCCACATCCCGGAGATGGCACTGGGGGCGCTGTTGGCTCACACTCACCCGGCCTGCCTGGCCCGATTGGTACTCGAGATGCCAGCAGACGCTCAGGGATATCTGTTGGCTGCGGCCGACCTGGACACGGCTGCCGCCCTGTTGTCGAGCGTTATGGAGGATGGTGGGCGCGTGGCCGCTGCCCGCGCCGCCCGGATGCTCTGCGGGCTCCCCCGCCAGGCTCAGATGGAATTCCTGGAGCAACTGGGCCCTGTCTTGCAGGACCGGCTGACGACCGCTCTGCACCACCTGGATGCCAGCCCTCTGTCCGGTCTCAACGGTCGCCGAACCCGCCTGTACCTGACAGAGTCGCCCACGAAGGAGGCGGCCTTCGCCCTGGCCCGTTCCGCGCCGGACACTGCGGCGGCCGCACTGACAGCGCTGGACGCCTCGCTGGCGGCCACCCTGCTCACTGCCGTCGCCGCTTCGGAACCCGCGCTGGCCGCCGACCTACTGCGCGGGCTGGATACGGACATACTTTTGGGTTTTCGCCCGGTGGACCATGGATTGCGCCGCCCGCGCCGGGAGCCCCTCGCCCAAGTCTCAGCTGACGTCGTCGCCGCACTGGACTTGCAGTCGCCTCCTGCCCTCTCACTGCTGCGATTGCTACCGGAGACGACGCTCGAGGCGATTCTCGACCAGTTGCCATCTGCCCGGCACAGGGAAGTGCTCAGTCTGTTGGGCCGGGATGAAAGGAGATGAACGTTGACCAAAATACTCGTCGTTGACGATTCCGCTCTTATGCGGCGCTTGCTCCAGCAGGTCTTACAAGCAGCCGGGTACGAGGTAGTATGCAGTGCCGATGGGCAGGAGGGTTTGGACAAGGTCGCGGCCGAGAAACCAGACCTGGTGATTATGGACCGCAACATGCCCAAGGTGGATGGTATGGAAGCCCTCCGCACCCTGCGGGCCGATCCGGCCACCCGTTCATTGCCGGTGCTTATGGCCAGCGCCCGCCTGGGACCCGCAGACGCTGCCGAGATACAGGCAGCCGGCGCGAATGGGCTCATACCCAAACCCTTCCAATCCCAACAGTTACTCGCGATCATCCGGCAGCATTTGTCAGAACGCGGATTTCAGGACAACAACGGATAGGGCAATCCAAGGGCGATAAGGACATGAAAGCGATTATCATGGCCGCGGGCAAGGGCAAACGGCTGCGCCCCATCACCGAGTGGGTCCCTAAACCCTTGCTCCCCATCGGTGGACAGCCGGTCATCGGCACGCTGCTGATCAACCTGCAGGCCGCCGGCGTCACCGACGTGCTGGTCATCATCGGCCACCTGGCGGACAAGATGCGCCATTTCCTGGGAGATGGCAGCGCCTACGGCGTGAACCTGACCTACCGAGAGCAAAAGGAGCGGCTGGGCACCGCCCACGCCGTGATGCAGGCATTGGATTTTATAGACGGCGAGACGATGGTGCTGGCCGGGGACACCGCCTTTGGACCGAACCACATCGGCGGGCTGGTCGAATTCCACCGGCGAACGAGCGCCGATCTGAGCATCAGCCTCAAGCGCGTGCCCGTGGAACGGCTGGCCGCCACCAGTTCGGTATCGTTCGTGCCGGACGAGACGGTGCCGCCGGGGCAGGGAGGCCAGATCACGCGCATCGTCGAAAAGCCTGCGCCCGGCACCGCCCCCAGCGATGTGGCCGGCGCGCCACTGCACATCTACCCACCATCGCTGCCTGACTACCTGCCCCGCGTCGAACTTTCGAGCCGGGGCGAGCACGAACTCACTGACGTCGTCGCCATGATGATCGCCGACGGGCTGCGCGTGATGGGCAAGATTGAGCCTCTGGCTCCCAATCTGACCGACCAGCGGGACATCCTGCGGCTGAACTTCGACTATCTGGAGCCGCTGCTGGCTAATGTGAAACGTGAAACGTGAAACGTCAAACGTCAAATCACGCAACACGCAACACGTTTCACGCATCACGCATTAAGGAGCATGTTATGAACAACTACACTCTGTTTCGGTCAAGAAATTCTCGTTGGATGTACGTATCGTTCGTGCTCGCTTTGCTGATCTTGCCGGTGGCCGGGCCAACCGACCACGAGGCTGAAGCGAGCGCTCCGTCCCTGCCTGGGACGACCGTCACCGCCGGCTATCTAACCACGCGACCGCCAGACCACTCAACTACCCAACTACCTGACCACCCGACCACTCGCGTCCCCATCTACCGGGGCCGGAATCTGTATAACGGGCGACCCCAGTGGGACATCGTGACCGTCTTGATGCCCGTGGGTGCCGCTCAACGCGCGTTGGAGGCGAGGGCCTGGTCAGAGGATAGAGAAGCAGAGAGAGGCGAAACTGCTCCGTTGGCGGCTGCCGCTTCTACTGTCAGCGGCACCGTCTACGAACCGGACAGCGTCACTCCCCTGCCCGACGCATTCGTCGAGATCTACGACACCGACAGCGACCCGGTCGGCAGCGACACTGCCGACAGCAACGGCGACTACACTATCACCGGCGTCCCGGCCGGCGACTACTCCCTCATCGCCTACCCACCGACGCCCACCCTGGCCGCCTCCGTCCCCATCACCTTTACCGCGGACGGGACGACGCTCATCGCGATTGACGTCAGCGTGACCACCATCAACGTGCATGGGCAGGTACTCGATCCCACGAGCACACAGGTGATCACCGACTCCGGCGTGCTGGTCTACAACGGCGACCTGAGTCTCCAGCGCACCGCCGGCGTGGACGGTAGCGGTAACTTCCGTATAGGCGGCCTGCTCACCGACACCTATACCATCGAGGCCCGGCCCGGCGAGTCCGGCTATACCCCCTCCTACACTGCCACCTTTGTCATCACCGACGTCGCCATTCCGGTGGACGTGGGCACGCTGCTGCTGACCACACCTGAAGTGACCGGCACCGTACGATATCCGAGCGATGGTGTCGCTAGCGATGCCTCCGTCTGGGTACACAACGCCGACTGGAGCGTGAGCGAAGTCGCGCTCACTAACGAAAACGGCATCTTCCGGCTGGACCGGTTGCCCTCTGGAGCCTACACGCTGGAGGCCTTCCCGCCCACCGGCGCACCCTACGCCGGGTCTGAGCCGCAGACTGTCATCCTGAGCCAGGGGAGCACCATCGGCGTGGGGGACGTCTCGCTGCGCACACCGCAGGTGCAGGGCACAGTCAAAGACCCCGCCAGCGCCATCGTCGAAGGAGCGTGGGTGCAACTCTACCTGCCGGGCACGGACCTGTCGGCCAGCACGACGACGGATTCCTTCGGTCGCTTCTACCTGGGCGGACTGCCGGAGGGTATCTACACGCTGGAGGCCTTTCCACCGCTAGGTTCGCCCTACACCCCCAGTTTCCCGCAGGCCGTCACCGTGCAGACCGGCGGGGACCCTGAAATCGGCGACGTAGCACTGACCACCCCCCAGGTGCAGGGCACGGTGTGCGATCCCGATTCAGCCTTGGTCGCCGATGCCTACGTCGAGGCAACCGGTGCAGACGGTTACACCCAACGCGGCGGCGTCACCAACGCCAGCGGCTTCTACCGCATCGGCGGGCTGCCCGCTGGCGACTATACGCTTATCGCCTACCCGCCCGACGGGGCGGACATGGCCGCGTCCACTCCTGCGGCGGCCACGCTGGACACCACGCCCGTCACCCGCAACCTGCAACTGAATGCCATTAACATCCGTGGCCAAATCACGGACCCGGGCGGGGACCCGCTCGAGGAGGCTGGCGTCGAAGTCTACAACGACGATTTTTCGGTAAACGTATCCACCGGATCCGACAGCAGCGGCCACTACAAGATAGGCGGCCTCCCCGACGGCATCTACACACTGGAGATCTTCGCGCCGTGGGGCAGCGGTGGTATGCTCAGCCCCGGCCCGGTGACTGTCACAGTGGCGGCCAGCACGCCCATCACCGTAGACCGGCAGTTCGCCGCCGCTCCCAAGCCCGTGGTTGGCGCGGTGCAACTCAGCAGCGGCGGCGTGGTCTCCAACGTGGTGGTGAACGCGCTGGGGCGCGGCTTCAGCGCCTGGGCCACCACCAGCACAGCAACGGACGGCTCCTACGGCCTGGACCTGACGCCAGGCAACTGGGAACTCAGCATCGCCGCGCCTGAGGGCACGGTCCCCAACTGGGCCTACGATCAGCCACCCAAGTTACTCTCCTTCCTGCCCCTCACCGATACGAGCGCGGTCACCGCCACCGTCGTCTTCACCGTGACCGCTACCAACGCCAACGTGATCGGCCAGATGCAGGAGCCGGGAGGTCTGCTGCCTGCGCCGGAGAGTGTTTACGTCGAACTCCGCACCAGCGAGGGCTTCGGCAACGGACAGGTAGTGGAGGACGGCAGTTTTAACATCCCAGTCGTGGCCGGCGTCTACCGGGTGCTCGTCCACTCCACCGACCCCGAACTGAGCGGGCCGGCCATCGCCCCCATCTCCGTGGCGGAGGGAGAGACACTGAACCTGGGCACACTCACCCTGCGTGAGCGCGACGTTACTATACAGGGCCACGTGACCCGCGCCAGCGACGGCGCGGGCGTGGCCGGGATCACAGTGGACGCATGGACCACTGGCGGTGGTGCCTGGTGGTCCACCACCACCGCCGCCGACGGTTCCTACAGCCTCGCCGTTATCACCGGCACCTGGGACATCGGTCTGACACCCCCCATCTCCTCGACCTACATCGTCGCCTCACAGCCCGGCCGGGTCGTCATCACCCAAACCGGCACCGCCTCCGGGTTGGACGGCCTGCTCAGGGCAACCGACGCCGAGGTCGCGGGCCAATTGGTGGACTCAGACGGTAAGGTATTGACGGAATTGAACGGCTGGAGTTACGGGCATCTCGTCACCGAGACGGTTCCCACCTTTGGCGGCTCTGTCGTCAACGGGCGCTTCAACTGGCGTCTTGCCTCCGGACAGTACCGCGTGGGCGTCTGGCTTGCGCCGGGCGCGGCCTACACCGTCCTGGGCGAGGTGCTGACCAACATCAGCCCTGGCGAGACCAAGTCCGTCGCCATCACCGTGGCTCCCCAGGACGCCCGGCTGACCGGCCTCTTCCAGGGGCCTGCCGGCCAAGCCAGTGGGACTATGAGCCCCCAGAGCATCAGGCCCGTCCAGCCTGACGGCATCGTCTACGCCACCAGCGGGATGCTGGGTGCCTGGCAGGAAACGACCATCAACCCCGATGGCACCTACGAGTTGCCCGTGGCCGAGGGGTGCTGGAACGTGGGCTATCGCCTTGAGGACGAGGAGTACGTCAGCAATCCCTACCCGGATACCCGCGTGTGCATTAGCAGCAACCAGACTATCCGGCTGGACTGGACCGTGGTCGAGGCCAACGCACACATCTTAGCCACCATCCACGACCCCGACGACCTGCCCCTGCCCGACGCCTGGGTCTGGGCCGCCCGCCCGCCGGCGCAATCGGCCATTACATTCAACCCCGGCGAGAGCACCGCCGTCGCAGGTCACGCCCAGGTGCGCGTGCCTGAGGGCACCTACAGCGTCGGCGCGGGCGTGCCGCCGGAGTGGGGCTACCTGCCGCCCACTGCGGAGACTGTCACCACCACTGCATCCGCCTCGGCGCAGGTCACGCTCACCTTCCGCGCTTCCGACGCAGCCATAGACGGCAGGCTGACCCTCAACGACGTCGCCGGGCAACCGGCCTTCTACCAGGCCAGCGTGTGGGCCTGGGCAGATAGCGGCACCTACGCCACCACCGCCACCCGCTACGACGGCACCTACCATCTCCCCGTCACCGGCGACGACGTCTGGCACGTCGGCGCGGTCTACGAGTACCACGACCAGGGATTGGTCTACCGGACACAGCAGACTTCGATAGTCAAGGTAGGGATCGGTGAGACGCGGACGCTCAATATGAGACTCTACCTGGACCCCACTCCGCTGCCAGCATCCGTCTCCTACAAGATCAACCCCAAGAAAATGACAGTGATCACACTGGAAGATGGCACAAAGATCACTATCCCTGCCGGGGCGCTGTCCACCAAGGAGAAAGTCTCACTGATCATCACACCCATAGCGTCCGGGCTGGCCCACAGCATCAACGCGCAGCCCTTTGGCTTTGGCTACGCCATGTTCGCTTTCGACAAGCACGGCCAAATCGTGGACACCTTCAACCAGAACGTCCTCATCACCTTCGGCTACACCGACGAGCGGCTGGATTACTTCGGTGTCTCCGAGAGTGACCTGGTGCCGGCCTACTTCTCGACCACGTCCAACTGCTGGGCCTATCCCAAGAGTTACTCGATTGACACCGCGAACAACCTCATCACGCTGGAGATTGACCATTTTACCACCTTCGCCCTGGTCAGCACCGAGGTACAGCCCAAGACATCCCAAATCTACCTGCCGTTGGTGCTGAAGAACTTCACCGGCGGGTCGACTATCTACCTGCCGCTGGTAGTGAGAGGCAGTTGACGGAGATCCAGACGAGTAAATGAGTAGACGAGTAGACGAGTAAATGAGTAAATGAGTAAATGAGTAGACGAGTAAATGGGCTCGTAGTAGCGACTTCAGTCGCACTCGCGCTAGGACGACTGAAGTCGTCACTACAGAATCACGCTCTGCTGAATCTGCCTATCATCGGCCTGTGTCTGATGTCGCCGCCGGTTGCTCGCGTCACGGGCGGCGGGCCTGGCGCCGTGCTCCTGGAGACCAGTGACATTGGCCTGTTGTTGCGGGTCACGCCTACCCCCCGTAAAGGAGAAGAGCGCATCGTGCTCGTCGGCATCCCCGCTGGCGCTGAGGTCTCGGCCCAACTGCTCGACGATCGCTTGCCGCTGGAGGTGGAGGTGGCGCTCACCGGCCGCTTGCGCGATCAGCCCTTCGCCGCCGTGCGGTTGAGGCACACCGGCGACGAGGATAGCGAGCATATCGAGGCCGCGCCTCCCTACGCCGATGTGCAGATCGTGTTCGAGCCCCGAATGCCCCGAACGTTCGAGCCCCGAATGAATTCGGGGCCTGCCACTCAAAACACGTTAAAACGTGTTGCGCTTATTGGGCTTAACCCGTTTGAACGGGTTTCCCATATCAGCCGTCGAATTCATTCGACGGCGACGCATTCGACGGCGACGCATTCGACGGCGATTAGGCCGGAGCATCCGCTGTGGGAACCGGTACTGGCCCGCGCCCTGGTGAACTACGAGCAGGCTCGCGTATGGCGGCAGAAACCGGGTTTTTTCCGAACAACCCGGTTTCTAGAAGACAACATCCCCTGGTACAAAGTCACCGTATCGGCTGACGGGCTGTACCGCCTGACCCACGCAGACCTGGCGGCGGCAGGGCTGCCGATGGACACACTCGACCCGGTCACGTTACGCCTGCTGGACGACGGCACAGAGGTTTCACTCTGGGAGGAAGACGATACGCTCTACTTCTACGGCCAGCAACGCAGAAGCCGCTACGGCGACGAGAACATCTACTGGCTGACCTACGGCGGCATAACCGGGACACGTATGCTCACCCGCTCCGTCCCACCCGACGGCAGCCCGGCCACGCCCGCCTACACCGTCACTGCGCACTTTGAGGAAAATGAACTCTACCGCTCCCAACTTCCCATGCTGGAGGAGACCGACCACTGGTACTGGGAGAACTACCAGAATAGCCTCTCAGCCTACTTCACAATCTATCCGCCCGGGGCAGCGAGCGGCGACTACACCGCCACACTGCGTCTCGCGCTCCAGGGGTACACCTCCTATCCCGGCATCAACCCCGACCATCACACCCGCGTGTTGCTCAACGGGCACACTCTGGGCGACGTGACCTGGGACGGGCAAGAGGCAACCGAGGCGACGTTCGACTTTCCGTCTGCGATGTTAGAACGCGGATTTCAGGACAGCAACGGATATGGGCAGATCTGCGACCCAGCGCCGCCCGTTCACGGCGGCGCGCATGCCACCTCACCGCCTGTTTACGGCGGCGCGCTCAACGAGAACCTGGAAGTGCAGGTCGTCCCGGACACCGGCGCGACGACAGACGCGGCGCTGGTCAACTGGCTCGAACTCACCTACCAACGCACCCCCACCGCCACCGGCGACACACTGACCGTGCCCCACGACGGAGCCGCCACCCACGAACTGACCAACTTCACCGCCGACCCCATCTTCCTCCTCGACATAGCCAACCCCACCTCCCCCACCCTGCTAACGAACACACACCACACTTCACCTCTGACGTTTGACGCTTCACGTTTGACGCTTGACGCTTCACGTTTCACGCCTCACGTTTCACGCCTCACGTTTCACGTTTCACGCCTCACGTTTCACGTTTCACGCCTCACGTGTCACCTTTGACGTTTACCGACCCCTCCCCCACCCCCCACGTCTACCTGGCCGCTGGCCCCACCGCCGTATGCACTCCCACCATCAAACAAGATGTGCCCTCCGACTGGCACACTCCCGACCACGGCGCGGACTACATCGCCATCGCGCCCGCCAGCCTGCACAGTGCGCTCCAGCCCTTGCTCAGCCACCGGGAGGGCCAGGGGCTGCGGGTGGTACTGGTGGACCTGCAGGACGTCTACGACGAATTCGGCGACGGGGAACTGTCGGCAGAAGCGATCCGCGACTTCCTGGCCTACGCCTACGCCTCCTGGCAGCCACCCGCGCCCAGTTACGTCCTGCTGGTCGGCGACGGCCACTATGATTTCCAGGACAACCTGTCCACCGGCGCGGCCAACCCGTTGCCCCCCTACCTGACCCTGGCCGACCCCTGGCTGGGCGAGACCGCCGCCGACACTCGCTTTGTGACCGTCAGTGGCGACGACCCCCTGCCCGATATGGCGCTGGGCCGGTTGCCGGTCAACACGCCGGACGAACTGAGTGCTGTGGTGGATAAGATCCTGGCGTATGAGGGAGAAGCCGGGTTTTTCGGAAGGAACCCGGCTTCTGGAGCCCTCTTTGTGGCCGACGACGCCGATGGCCCTGATGACTTTGCCGCCTACTCCGACCTGGTGGCCGACCATCTGCTGCCCGACGGGATGAGCGCCCACAAAGTCTATTTTGGAGCAACCCACACCACCCCGGAGAGTGCTCGCGCGGCCACCGTCGCCGCCATCAACGACGGCGTCCTCCTGGTCAACTACGTGGGCCACGGCTGGATCAACTACTGGGCCAAGGAGCAACTTTTCGGACTGGGCGAACTGGCCCAGTTGAACAACAGCGGCCGCTACCCGGTCTTTCTGCCTATGACCTGCTGGGAGGGCTACTATCACGTGCCGGACTACCCCTCGCTGGCGGAGAGCCTGGTCCGTGCGCCGGATAAGGGAGCCGTGGCCAGTTGGTCGCCCACCGGACAGGGAGTAGCAACCGGGCACGCCTGGCTCCATCAGGGTTGGTACACAGCCGTCTTTAGCGACGGCGTCACCAACCTGGGGCTGGCGGCCGTGGCCGCCCAGGTCTTCCTGTACCAGCAGGCCCCCGAACACGTCGCACTAATAGATACCTACGTTCTGCTGGGCGACCCGGCAACCCGCCTGGCCTATTGGCTCGAACAAGTGTATCTGCCGGTGGTCAGTAGGATAGGAATTAACGAGTAGATGAGTAAATGAGTAGATGAGTAAATGAGTAGATGAGTAAATGAGTAAATGAGTGAGCGATGACTATCAATAGAGAATTCAGTCACGTGATACGTGGGCTACTCGTCGCTGGCCTGATGCTGATGCTACTCGGTGCACTGCAATCAGGCTGGACCGCCTACGCCGTGGGCGAGGCTTCCACCAAGTTCGGCGTCTACGTACCGCCCAATGCCGACAGCAACAGCCGCGACCCTGGGTTGCTCGTCACGGCTGTGCAAGACGGTACTACGGTGAACATCGTGGACGACGATACCGACGACGGCGACGACGACGACACCCACCTGGGTGTCACGCTGGACAAAGGACAAAGTTACCTGGTCTACATCCAGGACGGCGACGTCAACGACGACCGGGGCGGGCCGCAGGCTACCCAGGGGGACTACTTCCTGGTCACGTCCAACAAGCCGGTCATCGTCTGCAATTTCACCCGCAACACCTCCTGGGAACACGATTTCGTACCGGCGACCAACAAAACGATGGCTGGCACCGACTTCTACTTCTACGTCTTTAAGATGTATAGCAGCCAGAAGCCCCAGATTGACCCCATCGCCTACTCCGACGACACGCTGGTGCAGTTGATTGACGTGACCGACACAGCGATGACCGGCTCCGGCTACACCAGCGTCGTAGGCGACGACGCCGGGACAGCGATCGGCAGTTGGGAACTGAACGCCGGGGAAGACCTGCTGGACGTAAATGGTCTCACTGTCAACCTGGACGTGGGGCACACCTACCACCTCCTGGCGAACAAAAAGGTCACCCTCCAGTATGGAACCCTGGGCCACAGCACGTATGGGCGGCGCGACGGCGGCGCTTACGTGCCCAGCAAGAACGGCTACTCGGCCGGACGCACCTTCTACTTCGGCATCCCCTACGACAAAGGCATGGACCACGAGCGCGAGTTGCGCTTCGTCACCTACGACGACGGGGCCGACGTCTCCGTGCGCGGCTGGAATACCACCACGTCCCAGTGGGACGACGTGCACACCACCACACTGGGGCCTCACGGCCACCTGGAACTCATCGGCGACGAACTGGGAGACGACTACTACTTCTTCGAGGTCAAGGCCACGGCCAATGTATCTGTCTTTGAGAGCAACTGGTTCGAGACCGGTAGTTACGGCACCTCCGACATCGCCACCTACATCTCGTCGGCGGCAGGCACCGGCGCAGGTCGGCGCTTCGAGGCCTACCTGGGGCCACCCGCCACCGAGCCGAATCTGGAGACCGGCAGTGGCTCGACCAAACTTACTCACCTCTACATCTTCGCCAACGAGGAAGCAGACGTGGCCGTCTACGACCCCGATGCCTACGGCGAGTGGGTCGAACTGTACAACGGCACCGCTGCCGGCGTGGACCTCAGCGGCTGGACCTTGACTAACAGCGCCGGTGAGACCATTGCATTGCCGGAGCACGCCTACGTCGCGGCGGGAGACTACTATCTGCTGGAGTACCACGAGAAGGCAACCGAGGTTCCCTCCGATTTCATCTACGGCGGGGGCAACCCCTATTTCAAGTTGGACAACGGCGGGGACACACTGACACTGACCGATGGCACGGACTACACAGAGGTCCTTACCTACAGCGAAACCTGGGGCGAACATGGCGTCTACTATGCCCTATCCCGCATCAATCCCTTCAATGAGGTCAATGATCCCGACAACTGGGCCGATGCCTGGACCTGGCATGACAACATAGCCGATAACCTGGGTGCGTTCCTTGGCACCCCCCGGGCGGAGAACGACGTTTCCTGTCTGGCGGCAGGAAGGATGAAGCCTGCCATGCCGATCCCGGGAAAGGTGGTCATCAACGAGATTATGACCGGTCGGATCTGGCGGCACTTTACGGTACCGGAAGAGGGGTATTACGACGTCGCCCTGGACGTCTGGGATTGGGAATCCATCCACAACGGCGACCGCCCTAACTCGGGCAGTGTGGACCCCGAGGGACCGTACCTGGTCGTCGAATCCGACGAGGTGGTCAGCGTGATGGACACCAACTGGAACGACAACTGGATGACCTACGCCACCACCATCCTCTACCCCGACCCGGCATTGGTTTACCTGCCCAGTCACTACCAGCGCGCCGCCGGGCAGCAGGTCGCCTTCACCGCCGACGTATGGGTGGCGGAGGAGACGTTATACGACCCGGTCACCACCATGGACATACCCGCCGACATGGAGTACACCTCGGGCAACTACAGCACCCCGGAGCAACTCTCCAGCGCCATTGTGACCGAGACACAGCACACCGACGGTTCCTGGACCATCGCCTGGAACCACAATGGTTCCATGTCCCCCGCCGGCGGCGTGCACCACTTTGTCATTACCACCACCGTGCCCTCTGGCGCGACGCCGGGCAGCCGGCAACGTTGCGTGGCGACCACCAGCGGAACCGGCTCCCCCGTCGGCGGCGACCTCTACACGACGCAGGACGTGGCGGTCGTGGTCGTGGGCGCCGACGAGGCCAGCGAGGTGGAACTGGTGATCAACGAGGTTATGTACCACCCGTCCACGGGCGACGAGTGGATCGAGTTGTACAACCACGGCACCACAGACGTAGTGCTGACCGGGCGCACGCTGAGTGACGGCGACACGCTGGCCTACACCATCCCGCAGGTCGGCGGCACCGCCCTGGTATTGCCCACCGCCGGCTACGTCATCGTCCACCTGGGCGATGGCACCAACAGCCAGACCGACCTGTACACTGGCGCGGGCTCCGCCGGTGCCCTCGACGACACCGAGGATCAAATCGCCCTCTTTGCCGGCAACGAACTGGTGGCTGACGCGATGCTGGACTTCGTGCACTGGGACAGCAACGGTACCCTGGGCGACTCGGCCCTCTACGACCTGGCCGTCGCCGCCAATCAGTGGCCCAATGGCGGATGGGTGCAGCGCAACCTATCGGCCGGGCGCACGCTGGGCCGCGACCAGTACAGCGCGGATACCAACGATCCTGTTGACTGGGAGACCACCGGCGGCGTGGACAGCGGTGTCCCCTCCCCCGGCGGGGTCAACTGGTCCAACCCGACCGCCGTCACGCTGGGCTACTTCCGCGCCGTGCGCGCGCCCGACGGCGTGCGACTGGAGTGGGAGACCACCAGCGAGGTGGACAACG
>JAUWOI010000218.1 GCA_030612185.1 Anaerolineae bacterium | reverse complement strand
TGCAGGCCGAGTTCGGCTACCCCGGCATGAAGGTGCTCCAGTTCGCTTTCGGGGGGGGCCCGGCCGATCCCTTCCTGCCCCACAATTTCACCCGTGACTGTATGGTGTATACCGGCACCCACGACAACGACACGACCGTTGGCTGGTACCAGGTCACCTCCACAGAAGCGGAGCGGGACTACGCCCGCAAGTATCTGGGCCGCGACGGCTCGGACGTTGCCTGGGACCTGATCCGGCTGGCGTGGGCAACGGTTGCCAACACGGCCATCACCACCGTTCAAGACCTGCTGAGCCTGGGGCATGAAGCGCGGATGAACACGCCCAGCACCGTCGGCGCGCCTAACTGGTGCTGGCGTCTTTTACCGGGCGTGCTGACCGATGAGGTCGCAGCGCGGCTCCTGGAACTGACTGCGATTTACGGGCGGATGGGCTGAGCGGCTCATTGTCTGCCAAAGCGACGCAAGGAGGAGAACGACCAAATGACACGCATTGTGTTAGTACGTCATGGCCAGACGGCCTGGAACCGGGAGGTGCGCTTCCGGGGCCAGGCCGACGTAGAATTGGATGAGTTTGGGCTGCAGCAGGCGCAGGCGACCGGGCGTTACCTGGCCGCCCGCTGGCCGGTCGTCGCCGTCTACGCCAGCCCTTTGCGCCGCGCGACGCAGACCGCCGAGGCCATCGCTCGCGCCCACGGCCTGACCGCTCACCCGCTGGAGGGGTTGTTGGACATAAACTTCGGCGAGTTTCAGGGGCTCTCACTGGACGAAGCGGCACAGTGTTACCCGGCGGTCTACCGAGCCTGGGATGAGGTCCCTCACACAGTGCACTTCCCCGGCGGGGAGGGTCTCGACGACGTGCGGGGCCGGATCGTGGCCGCGCTGGATGAGGTGATCGCCCGCCACCCGGAGCAGGCCGTCGCGTTGGTCTCCCACACCGTCGCCAACCGCGTCCTGCTCTGCGCCGTGCTGGGGTGGGGCAACGACCGTTTCTGGCGGCTGCGGCAGGAGACCTGCGCGGTGAACGTCTTCGACGCGGAGGATGACGGCACCTTCACCATCGTCCTGCTGAACGACACCTGTCACCTGCAGGGCCTCTCTGAATCTGAACGAATCTGAACACGCGGTTCTCTGACACAGCGCTCGCCTAAAACCTCGGGGGTCTGAGGTGGCAGGCCGAAAAAACGAGGCGCTGCATGGGGAGTATCCCCACGCAGCGCCAATGACATCAGCCTAACACCGCCTGTTCACGGCGGTGCTTGGGCAACGGCTATCTGCGCTTCAGACGCCGCTGCCACTGGTTGATCGGCACCATCGCTGCCAGTCTCATGTCCTGCAGCCGTGCGCGGGCAGCCACCTGTGTGCTCCACACAATATTCCGCACTCGTGTGACTGGCCGCGTGACTGGTTGAAACAGGTTCGATAGCAGTGGCCAATCCTCTACGCGGATGGGTTTCTCCTCCACCCGTTCCGGCTGCCAGTGCAGCACCGCCGCCGCCCAGGTCAGCCCGGCACCGAAGCCGACCAGCACTACGTGATCATCCGACTTCAAGCGGCCCTCTTCCAACGCATCGCATAGTGCCAGCGGGATTGAGGCCGCCGACGTGTTGCCGTAGCGGTCAAGGTTGACCATCATCTTCTCAGGGGCGACCTTCAGCCGGCGTCTCGCCAGTTCGATGATGCGGGAGTTGGCTTGGTGGGGGATGATCAGTTCGATGTCATCCCAGGTCAGGTCGCTGTCCCGCACGACGTTGATCACCGCATCAGTCATCTTGCGAGTGGCGAACTTGAAGATGCGCCGGCCATCCATGCGCAGGTAGTGCTCGCGGTTACGCAGCACCTCCTCGCTGAAGGGATTGGCGCAGCCCCCGCCGGGGTAGTAGAGCGCATCCCAATCGCTGCCGTCAGAACCGAGTTCGCAACTTAAGATCCCCGTGGGCACGTCGCTTGCCTCCACCAGCACCGCCGCCCCGCCGTCGCCGAAGAGCACACACGTGGTGCGGTCTGTCCAGTCCACGAATGGTGAGAGCATCTCGACCCCGACCACTAGCACCTTTTCGTAGAGGCCGGTCTCGATGAACTGGTTGGCCGTCACCAGGCCATAGACGAAGCCAGTGCAGCCGGCCGCCAGTGTGAAGGCCGCTGCCCTGGTCGCGCCCAGTTGATCCTGCACCATGCTGGAAACCGGCGGGCAGAGGTAATCGGGCGTCGAGGTGGCGATGATGATCAGGTCAACTGCTTCGGGGGCCACTTCCGCCTGCGCCAGTGCCTTCCGGCAGGCCTCGACCGACATCGTGGCCGTCGTCTCGCCCGGCCCGGCGATGTGTCGCTCGCGGATGCCCGTGCGCGTGACGATCCATTCGTCGGAAGTATCCACCATCTGTTCCAGGTCGTGATTGGTGAGGATACGCTCGGGCACAGATTTGCCCCATCCGGTGATCCGTCCATACCGTTTCATTTGGGTTCCCTCCTCAGAGTCATATCAGTTTATAAGAACACCGGGGGAGGGTAGAAGTTGCGGCGAGCGTCAAACGTCAGGCGTCAAACGTCAAGTGCCAATTGGTTCATGAGAACACCGAATTTCGACGATCAGTCGTCGTATCTGCCCCCAGGCTATTGACTTCGTAACAGAAGTTGGGTATAATCTGGTAGTATCTATTAGCGTGTATCTGGGATGTTGAATGGGGGCGGGCAACCGGCACATGAGTCGCAGGAGAGTATGAGTTGCTCGGGGCGTAGAAACACACGATTTGCGCGCGCGTCGAGTATTTCTCCATCTGCGGTTATCCCCTTGCTCGTCACGATTCTCCCGCTTTCTTGATGTGGACCCTGCTAGTGTCGATCCGTTTCTTCGCCTGCCGGTGGTGATGGCGCGCCCGGCAAGTGAATATATCTGTTTACGAAAGGAGACCCTATGTCCGACGAATGGCTAACCATCCAACAGGAAGCCGAGTGTCTCAATTACTTGCTGGACACCATCCTCGTCATGCTGCGCGAGGAACGGCTTCAAGGCGAAAAAGTGAATAGTTGGTTGCGAGTCAAAACGGACGAATACGATGTTGATCCGGGCATGGTGGAAGTCACGATAGCCCTTGCTGGCGTTGCGACGGCAATAGCCGCCTTCTTGCCTGGGATAAGCGGTATATCGGAGATTCCAAGACTGATTGCGGCGACGGTTTCCAGTGCAGTGGCACTCCTCTCTGCTTACGGTGCTTTGTGGCTGTTGGCACGTTACTGCCTCCTGCACTACTGCCTCACAGGAGAATCCCTCTTCTTAGGAGCAAAGGAATCTCTTTCAGGAAGAAAGGAGGTATGGAAACTTCTTAAGAACTTGGACAAGATTGGACCATATAAGTTTATAGTCGTAGGGCTGCTATTCTTGCTGGTATTATCGGTTTTTGTTGGTGTTTTTGCTTTTATGAGATGAAGTTATGAGAGCAAGATTTAAGCCTCCTCATCCGCTGCTCCAAATTGTGATCAGTACAATCTTAGTTCTCATATTTCTATGCGCTACAGTTTATTTCGTACCCACCTGGTTTAATTCGGACGAGTCTACTCCCACGCCTACTGCCACACTCACCTTAACAACCACTGATACTCCGACGCCTACGCCTACCCCCTCACCCACTGCCACAGCCACTGCGTCTCCTGTCGTGAGCCCTACGCACATTGCCACCATCACGCCTACCGTGTCCCCTTCGCACACGCCTACACCCACGCCGACCACCGAGCCGCTATCGCCCCCGCCAACGCCAACGTACACGCCCACACCCACGCCTACGGCCACCTCCACAGTCGTGGTTCCAACCCGTACTCCTACTCCAGCGTCACCGACCGCGCCGCCAGCGACCGCGCCGCCAGCGACCAAGCCACCACCGTCGCCCACGTCTACAAGTCCTCCCACAGTTACGCCTCCCAAACCGTCCACAGCCACGCCTCCAAGACCGCCCACAGCCACGCCTCCATGAGTCTTGTGAGATTAGGATTTGTAGTCGTGAACTGACCTCAATCTCCGATGATCCGATTACGTTGGCAGGAGGCTGTGTCGTCTTCAGCCATCGCTCTCATTTCCATATTGATCCTTTTCCCAGGGGCAGCAACCCAGGCTGAACAAGCATCAGCGTCATAGCGGGGGCAGCCCTGCCAGAAAGAGGCAACAGTTCTCACATTGGACGCTTTGCGCGGACCTAGAACCATATCTGGTGGTGGAGAACTACTGTCCGCCACGAGAACCCCACTATTGCCCTTGATCCGACGTTTTTTCAAAGGAGCACAAAATGGTTGAAGAAAGACAAAAGAATGTCCTAGTACGCATTGTTGTTATCTTAGGGTTCGACTTGTTACTTGTGCTGGGTTTGTGTCAACTGCTTGAATACCAGAGCACAGGTGTCGGACTAGCAGTTGAAGAGCGGCCAGGTCTGATAGGCAGCCTGGTAGCCGATCTCAGTTCTGAACCCATCCTAACACGTTTCAATCGAGGATTGCTACGACAGGCAAGTAACCTGGTAATCAACCCCAGCTTCGAACCCCCTACCTCAACGACGAGTACGTGTCGGGGTGAGCCCGTACCGGATGGCTGGCGTTGTTCCGAGTGGCCGGGGGGCACTACTGATGCTACGATGCTGTGGGATGACTTCATTTCATATAGTGGTACCCACTCGGTGTTTATCATTGGCACCAAGGATGTGAACGCTGCTTGGCGCACACCTTCTTCGCATTATTTCCAGATTCAGGAAGGCAAGCAGTATAGTTTTACAGGGTGGATCCGAGCATACTATATGCTTGATGGTGCAAGAGCTTATCTGAAGTTAAGGTTCTTAGATAGTGATGGTGAGCCTATTGATGACGATAGATCTAATTCTGTCTTGGAGTCAACGCTATCAGCGCCCAATGGTGGCTGGGTCCAGGTGAAAGGCAGTGGCGTAGCTCCCAACGGAGCTAGATGGGGCCGACTCGATGCTAAATTGGAGGGGAGGGGTTACGTTCACTTTGACGACGTAATTGTATCTGATTGCCCGATCACGCCCTATTTGGTCCTTGACGTAGACGCAAATCCTGCTTCTGTCTCTCCAACGGGGACCTTGACCTATGTAGTTACTTTGGTCAATACCGGTGGCAGCCCTGCCAACTCTGTATGTTTGACAAGCACGTTGGATAGCCGTACCACGCTGGTATACTCGGACACTGATCAAACTTCAACCTACGCTGCAAATGACCAGGTGCACGTTTGGCGTTTTCCAGATGGGTTGGCGCCACAAGGGGATAGCCTGATAGTGACACTCGTTGTCTCAGTACATGTTGAAAGTGATGCGGATACTCCTTTATCCTCCCTCTTCGAGGCTAGCGTTGACGACGCGAAACCCATAAGCCATCCTCCGATAACGACACCGGTTCATCGTAACGTTGATTGCGATCTCTCTAGCTGCGGCACCGGCTGGGCTGTGCCTGGTGTGGCACTGGACTATATCCTTACACTGACCAATACCAGCAACTGCCCGATTTCATTTACTGTATCTGAGTTATTGGCACCTGATCGCTGTGGTCACACTGTAGCGCATCCGAAGAATACAGGCACTATCTCAAGAGGCGAGATGATTTCCCTGACGTTGACTTTCACCCCCACTGTTAATCTACCCGGAACTTGTTACCCGACACTAATCGTGATTGCTCCAAATGATATTCCGAAGTATTCAGGTTGCAGGGCCCACGTGATCTTAAAGCCGCTTGGCCTGGATGTGGTTGGCAGCCCTGATCCTGTCGGGGCAGGGGAAGAGCTAACATATACACTGATCTACACGTACGTGGGCGGCATAAGCGCCGAGGGCTTACGCATCACCGTCACTCTGGATGGACAGGCTGAGATCAGCACCTCCATGCCTCTACCGGATACTAAAATCTCCTCACAAACATACGTCTGGTCGCCAATCCCTGAACCCATAGGTGGCACAGGCGAGATTACCGTGGTCGCGAGTATCGCGGCTGGGTCTACTGGCTTTGTCACCTGCACGGCCCAAATTGCAACTGGTCATGCAGAGCCTTTCACCCGAGTGATCACGACAGAGATAATCCCGACACAGACAGAAATATACTTGCCTGTTATCCTCCGCTGTCAGCCGGCGAGGATTATCGGCCCTCTGGAGTCTGGCGAGGTGGTGACGTACGTTGACGAGTACCACTGGTACTATGTAGACTTGACCGGTCCCGGTCCTCTGACAGTCACCGTCAGCGATCTGAATGTTGACGGGAATTTACTCTTCTATAGCTATGTCACCTGTGACTGCGCAGGCAACATATCTTGGGATAATCGGGACCTACTGAGGAACTTTGGGGGGAACCAAGGGGGTGAGATCTGCCCCATGGTTCTATCCTACGATGCTCTGGAGGCAATGGGCATCTATGTTTTTGTCTATGTGCCGAATGCAGACAGCGTGCCTCCCTATACAATAAGTGCATCCTATTGACCTAATCAAGTATTGGGTCATTTCTGCGATAACCCCATCGGCCACGAACTCCTGCAGGTGTTCCTGTACTGCATCAGCCGTTATCCGTCCCTCGGCTCCTTCCACGGGCACGACGACGGCCAGGGGGCGCTCGCCCCACCACTGCCGCTGCTGACACGTCCTCGTGCAGGCTGGGTAGGTTCTCCAGAGTCGTAAAAAGTCAAACGAACTACATTGGTCATTGGTTCATTGTTCATTGACCTTGCTTTCCAACTCATGTGAACTGTTGTATAATCCATGCCGACCTGAGATAACTACAACAAGGAGCGGTGAAACCTGATGAGCGAGCGACTACGCATTCTGATCGCCAAGCCGGGCCTCGACGGGCACGACCGGGGGGCCAAGGTCATCGCCCGCGCGCTGCGGGACGCCGGGATGGAGGTCATTTACACGGGCTTGCGCCAGACCCCAGAGATGATCGTTGAAGCGGCGCTGCAAGAGGACGTGGACGCGGTGGGGCTGAGCATCCTTTCGGGCGCGCACATGACACTGGTGCCCCGGGTGGTCGAGGGGCTGGGTGAGGCCGGACTGGACCGCGTCAAGGTCTTCATCGGCGGCATCATCCCCGACGAGGACGTGCTGGCGCTGAAGGGGCTGGGCGTGGCGGGCATCTTCGGCCCAGGCACGAACACCCAGGTGGTGGCCGACTTCATCCGCCAGCAACTGACCGAGGGCTGACGTGGAACTGGTAGCGGAGGCCCTGGCCGGCAATCGTTACGCACTGGCCCGGCTTATCTCAC
>JAUWOI010000490.1 GCA_030612185.1 Anaerolineae bacterium | reverse complement strand
TCATCCGTCCCCTCCTCGAAGTCCCCCGCGCCGCTATTGAAGCCTACTGCGCCAACCACGGCCTCACGCCGCGCTTCGATCTCTCCAACCTGGACACCACCTACTTCCGCAATCGCCTCCGTCACGAGTTGTTGCCTTTGCTCGCAACCTACAACCCCAACGTCCGTGCCCGGCTGTGCCACACCGCCACCATTGTCGCCACCGACTACGAACTACTGACCCAACTGCGAGAGCAGGCCTGGGCCGAGGTGATGCGGGAGGAGCGGGAGACAGCCATCATCTTCGACCGGGTTACCTGGCGAACGCTGCCTGTGGCCCTGCAGCGCGCCACCTTGCGCCAGGCGGCCTACCGGTTGCGAAGAAGCCTCCGCGATGTGGACTTCGTCCACGTGGAGCACGCCCGGCAGGTAGGGCTGAGAGGAGAGACCGGCGCGCAGGCCACGCTCCCGATGGGCCTGGCGCTCACCGTGGGCTACGACACGCTGACCGTGGGTAACGCGGGCGATGTTGGCCCACCACCCGACGAGCCGCTGCTATGGAGCGCCGAACCGCTGCCTGTGCAGGTGCCCGGCACGACAGTGTTGCCGCAGTCGGAGTGGGTGTTGCAGGCAGATGTGCTGGAGGAATGGGACGCGGCACAGATAGCCGCAAATCCCGACCCCTGGACAGCCTGCTTCGACGCGGACACGCTCGCCGCCCCGCTGGTGCTGCGTCCCCGCCGCCGGGGGGACCGTTTCCGGCCCCAGGGTATGGGCGGGCACAGCGTCAAATTGAGCGCGTTTATGATTAACCTTAAGATTCCTCGTGCCTGGCGCGATCACATACCGCTGCTCGTATCGGGCGACGAAATCGCGTGGGTGTGCGGCCGGCGCATGGGAGAGGGAATCACCATCGGGCCAGCAACCCGGCGGGTGGCACGGATGCGATTTGAGTACACATTCTGGGGGGCGATATGTTGAACGATAGAGCGCGTATGATCCTGTTCTGGTTTACTATTGGTATGTTAATACTCGTCGCGGGAGTGGCGGTTATGACCATCCTGCGGGCGTGCGGAGGACCCGTAGCGATGGAATCTCCCCCGGTGATCAGCCCCGACGAGGCCAGCCTGTGTCCTGGCGAACAACATCAGTTCACCGTCGAGGGCGACGTTGATGTCACGTGGGAAGCCACAGACGGCACCATCAGCGCAAGTGGCCTCTTCACCGCCGGTGATGCATCAGGCGACTGCACCGTCACAGCCACTCGCAGCGACTCGCGCCAGATAGCCGAAGCCATCGTGCACGTCGTCGCCTGCACTCCAACACCCGCGCCCGTCCCGTCCCTTACTCTCGCCCCCACTCCAACCGCCACACCAACGCCGGAACCCCTCGCCCCCCCCCCCGCCGCCGCGCAGGGAGACGTGGGCACCTACGCGAGCGGGGCACCGGTCGAAGCGGTCCCCGCCGGCATGGACATCCGTGCCGCCAGCGTGGGACCCGACCTGCGGGTGGTGCTCCAGCCCGCCGAAGGAACACCGGCGGAACTGGCCGGCTGGGCCACCGAGGAGGAGGTTCTGCTGTGGATCGCCCTCCACGAGCCGGTTCCCGACCCGCCGGAAGTATATACCGAATGGCTCTTCGCGCTCGACCTGGATGGCGACACAACTACCGGCCGTCCCGTTGACTCGGCCCGCATCAATCCCGATCTGGGAACAGAAGCGGCCGTCGGCGTCTACTACGACCCTGTCGGCGAGGAGTACGCTTCCTACTTACTCGTGTGGGACCCGGCGCAGGGAGACTGGGCAGAGGGGCCTGAGGTGATACGCTTCCACGTGGATGAGTCGCGTACGCTGATCGGGCTGGCATTACCACTGGAGACGCTTGCACAAACCGTGGCTCAGATCACCGACGTGACGCTCGTGCCTGAGGCCGTGAAGGGCCGGGCGGCAGTGCTTTCGTACGCAGGGGAGCAAGCGGTGATAGACTTCTACCCCGACCGGCCCGAGTAAGCCTGTTCGGAACTCTCAGACGAAAACGCGGTGCTCTGGTTCACGTTGGTCGCTCACACCTCTGCACGTACCGGCAATGAGGCACGCCCAGACGACGTTGTGCTAATATTCCACCAAAAGGTCAGTTCACCTACGGACGGTCACCCGTAGCCACAGGGCTGACGTACTGTTCCATCAAACCGCGCACGAGGACGTTTGTATTCGCCTCGTCGCCGTGGATGCTGCCGATGATGACCAGCGCGACCCAGTCACCGTTGCCGACCCGCGTCACTTCGAGGGGGCGACCCTGCACTGAGATGCCGATCTGGCTTGTCTGGACAACCGTCGCCGGCCGGGGAGGGGGCGTCCAGTTGAGAAGCGCCAGCAGTCCTTGGAGGTTACATTCCCACTCGATGTCCTCGTGAGTGGTCAGTTCTACCTCGATGCCCGCCAGCCCTTGGGCGGACATCCAGTCTACTGCGTCGCCGGTGGTGATCTGGCCAGGTACGCCCGCCGCGATGGAGTAGCCGGTCGCCTCTGACACGACCATGGCCAGCTCATAGGTCGCGGACTGGCCTCGCTCAGCCCCATAGAAGATCCGCGCCATCGCGCTGTGGTAGAAAATCGCCGCCTCGACGTTCCGTTCCAGAATGAAGTCGCGCAACGCAGCTGTCTCGGGCTCGGAGAAGGGGGACGCCCCGGCGTCGACGGGCCGTGTGCCATGGGTAGCCTCCGGTTGCCAGCGATAATCCCAGTTGCGGTTCAGGTCTACACCGTTGCCGTTCGGCCGCCCGTGCTCACGGTCAGTGCCGGCGGCGTAGCCATCGGGGTTGGCGCACGGGATGACGTACAGTGTGACCCCGTCCGGCACCAGAGCGGGATTCTCTTGCAGGTATGTCAGTGTCTCGCTGACCAGAACGACGGTGTTCCACTCATAGCCGCCGTGGATGCCGCCGATGATGGCATGCACTGAGGGGCCGGTGCCGAACCGGTAGGCCAGCAGCGGTCGCCCACCAAAAGAGGTGCCGTACATAAACGGCCCCTCGAGGAATAGATGAGGCGTCGGCGTGGGAGGTTGGGGCACGGCCGTTAGCGAGGTGGTGGTCGCGTCTGAGGCGGCATGGGCAGGAGCAGTCGGCGTCAACGTCGGGGGGAGGACGGCGGGCGTGGCCGGGGTGATGCGGGAACCATGGTCGCCGATGGCGCGCACGGTGGCACAGCCGACCGTCAGTCCCACTACCGTGGCGATGGCAATGAGCAGGATGAGAATCAGCGTAAGCCAGCACGTTCCCCTGTTACCGGTACCAGACAATGTCTTTACCCCTCACCACATGGCGCGACTATGGAAACCTGGCGATCTCCAACAGTGCCTCTATCGTTGTGTTGCGTAGTTACTGTTGGAACCCGAGAGCGACCGTGGGATGACAATGTCAATGGCTTGGATGCCCTCTTCAGCGCACCAGGTGATCAGTTCACCCGTCGTTTCATAAGGAACCCAGTCATCTTTCACTATCGTAACGGTTGCGCAACCAGGAGCGAGATGTTTCCTGGGGCGCGAAAACTGAACTTTGACAACTGAAACAAGACAAACTCTCACTGTGCTGGTATGATACTAATCACAAACCAACTAGCACAGGAGAGTTCACAATGATT
>JAUWOI010000404.1 GCA_030612185.1 Anaerolineae bacterium | reverse complement strand
AGGCCAGCGCGATAGTGCAACCAGTGCTGATGGTGTCCACGCCGTAGACGTTGCACAGGTGCCCGGCGTAGATGACCGCCTCCAGGTCGTCCACCATCGCCAGCGAGCCGAACGCGCCAAGTGTCTCGTACTCGGGACCATCCACCTTGTCCAGGCCATAGTTGGGGGCGCGGGTCTCGCGGCCACAGGCGATGGGGCAGCGGTAGCAGGCAGTGCCCTTATTCAGATACTGATCCGCCATCAGCACACCAGAGAGATTGCTCGCCTCCTCCCACTCCCCCTGCTGGTAGTAGCGGATGGGCATGTCGCCGTACATCAGTAGCATGTCCACGCCGCCAGCGGTACCGGCCAGCCGGAACGACATGGCCTGCATATCTTCGTCCAGGCCGGCGATGATCTCCTTGACCACCGCTTTGAACCCATCTGGATCGGCCAGGGGGATTCTGGCGGAGCCACGCACGCCGACGGCTTTGAGGTTCTTCGATCCCATCACCGCGCCCATACCAGTCCGGCCGGCGGCGCGCCCGTGGTCGTTCATCACGGCGGCCATCTTGATCCGGTTCTCACCCGCCGGGCCGATGCAGGCCACGCGCGCCTTCGGCTCGCCCAGCGCCTCGCGCACCCGCTCCTGCGTCACGTAGGAGTCACAGCCCCACCGGTCGGCCGCGTCATGCAGTTCAGGCCGACCCTCGACGATGGAGAGCCACCCCGGCTTCTCGGCCTGCCCGGTGATGATGACACCGTCGTAGCCAGCGAAATGAAGTTCTGGGCCGAAGAAGCCGCCGGTGTTCGATTCGCCCCAGATATGAGTGAGAGGCGAGAGGGCGCACACGCTGCACCGGCCGGCCGAAGGCATAGCCGTACCGACCAGCGGGCCGGTCATAAAGACAAGTGGGTTTTCCGGCCCCAGTGGATCAGTGTCGCCGTCCACCATATCGTAGACGTAGCGCGCCGCCAAGCCACTGCCGCCGACGAAGGCACGGGCGTATTCCTCATCCAGTGGTTCGTCCCAGATCTTCCCCGTGCTGAGGTCAACGCGCAGGATTTTGCCCATATAGCCGTTCATCATTTACACCTCCACCTTGATACGATGCAATGGCCTCCTCAAGCGCAACACGGATAGGGGTGTAGGTTATACCTAGTTCCCTTTCCGCCTTGCTCCCGTCGAATCTGAAGCCCTCTTTAATCGTCCTTATTGCATCCATAGCCATCCCCCACTTGGGCGGCTTCTTCACCAAGTCGGCCAACCATGTCAGGAGTGCGGCGTTTACCATGACCAAAGAATTGGGAAGACGTATCCTCGGTAGGGAAACTTCAGATATCTCACTGATCCTCTCGTTGTACTCTCGATACGACAATTGGTGCTTGCCCACCAGGTATTTCTCACCAATGTTATTTGCCTTCTCTACTGCCTTGACGATGGCCTCGGCGACGTCCCTCACGTGTACCCAAGTGAGGATAGAATCGTGAAATACCGTAGCCGGCAATCGGCGATGGATCAGACCTTGGATGTACTGGCCGCTGGCTTTGGGATCACCCGGACCCAGGACACTGCCAGGGTATATCATGACCAGAGGCAGCCTCTCTTCCTCGTACAGTTCCCAGGCGATCAGATCTCCCGCGTACTTGGTACGGGCGTACTCGCTGAAGCGAACGGGGCCGACAGGGCTTTCCTCGGTGAAGGGACAATCCACTGGCTTGCCGTAGACCACCGCCGTGCTCACGTGCACCACCTTGGAAACGCCCGTTTCCAAAGCACACTCCATGACATTTCGGGTGCCTTCGACGTTGACATCCGTGTAGATTTGCTTGTTGGGCTCCCAGAAGGAGTAGACGTTGGCCAGGTTGATCACCTGGTCGCAACCTCTCATGCCTTCACGCAGGGAATCCTTGTCGGTCACATCCCCTGTGACGAGGGTGGCGCTCAGTTCTTCAAGTTCACAAATGTGGCTGGTCTTCCTGACCATGCAGCACAGATCGTGCCCAGTCTGAGCCAACCGTTTGACCAGGTGGATTCCAATGAACCCCGTGGCTCCCGTAATGAACGTTTTCATTTTTCATGATCAGATGGGCGTACCCTCGTTGAGCGGCTCGCCCCAAAGTATCTCTGCGCTGAGATTAACGTGCAGTATCTCTCCCATATAACCGCTCATCGTTCACTTCTTGCCTGCTGGACAAGTTGGCAACTTGTCCTACAGGTTCAAAAGTCCACCGCCCGGCCCTCGTAAGCATATAGGAACAGTTGCCGCAATTCGTCGTAGGATGGAGCACGGGCAGCGGTGATCATCTGTGTATCGTTGAAGGCGTCATCTACCAACTTATCCAACTGCGTCTCGTAGGCCTCGCGCTCGACGCCAGCCCCGGCGACGCTGGTAGGGTTGCCAACCTCGCGGCACAGGTCGTGAATCCGCCCGGCCAATGCCCGCGCTGCCTCCTCACCCTCCGCCTGGGAACAGCCCAGGAGAGCAGCCAGTTCCGCAAACCGATCCGGCGCTTCACGGGCGACAAATTCGATAGTGTAGGGCAGAAAGATGGACACGGCACGGCCGTGGGGCACGTGAAACACCGCGCCCAACACATGCCCCATCGCGTGGGCCATCGAGGCCATAGCGTTGCCAAAGCCCAGGCCAGCGCAGGTAGCAGCGTTGTGCATCCTCTCACGGGCTATCTTGTCGGAGCCTTGCCCTGAGCCTGCTGAATGGGCGTCGGCCATGGCGCGGGGCAAATACTCGAAAACAAGGCGAGCGGCGCCCGCGCACAGACCGTCGGTCATGTCGCTATGCCACGCACAGGTGTAGCCTTCGACGGCGTGGGTCAGCGCATCCAGGCCCGTGTCGGCGGTCAGTTGGGGCGGCATCCCCGCCACCATCTCCGGGTCCACGATGGCGATGTCAGCGACGTTCTCCCGGTTGCCCAGCCCCATCTTGCGCTGCTCCTCCGTATCGGTCAGCACGATGCCCCACGTGACCTCGGCCCCGGTGCCGCTGGTGGTGGGGATGGTGATGAGGCGCGCCTTCTGGCGCAGGCCCAGGCGGATGAAGGGATTGATCTCGGCCGGATCCAGGTCAGGCCGCTCGTACAGCACCCATATCGCCTTAGCCGCGTCCATCGGCGAGCCACCGCCCAGGCCGATAATCCAGTCGGGCTCAAACTCCTGCGCCACCTCTACTCCCCGGCGCACGGTCTGCACGCTGGGATCAGGCTCTACCCTGTCGAAAACGTGCGCTTCGATGCCCGCCTTGTCGAGATGAGCCTTCACCTTGTCCACCAGGCCCAATTGGACTAACGTACCGTCGGTGACGAAAAGCGCGCGCTGACCATCCAACTCGTCTAGGGCATCCAGCGATCCCTCGCCGAAGATGATCTCTGGAGAGACGAAGTACCACATCTTGTAGCCTCCTTGTGTTGGTAGATTGGTAACGGAGACCAATCTGCCAGTTTCCCAATCTACCAACTTACCAGTCTACTAATCCCCGAAATCGGTGGGCACGAGCGCGCAGCAGGAGACAATCTCCTTGGCCGCTTTGGGGTAGCGCATGATCTTCATCATGTTGCCCTGCACCTTCAATTTGCGCGTCATCATGCCCTGGATAGCATCCAATTTGCCCTCGATGACCTTGCGCCAATTACTGAAGGGGGCACGTAGGACAAACTCCGCCTCCCGCTCGTCCTCGCTAGCGACCATCGCCGCGTCGGGGCTCTTGCCATGATACAGGCCGAGGAACAAGTAGGCCGTCTCGGGGTAGGCATCGTCGGGCTCGACGATGAAGATGAAATCCCCCTCCCAGTCTTTAGCCGATTTCTCGTAGGTCTCGCTTTCGTTGAGTTGACGGCTCAGTTCTTTGATCCATTCATCGGACGGAAATTTGAATGCCATCGGTCTTCCTCCTCGTGTGTGATTCTCGCTTCAAGCCTGCTACGTGTATAATATGATTGTAGGGCAATTCAGCAAATTGCCCCTGAGACAAGTTGCCAACTTGTCCTACAACCCATTTGAAGTGTACCCGTATGATACACCCAATCCCAGGCCAACGCAAGATGGTTAAAGCCGCCGGGTCTGGACGTGATAGTGCGCGCTGACGCGGATAACACCGCCTTCGTCGGTGTACTCCTCGCGCACGCGGCGGAGGTCATCAACGACGAAGCCTGCCAGGAGGTCACGTAATTCCGCCTCGTCGCAGTAGTGGTGAGGCAAGTACTTGTCGTCGGGAGCATCAAGCAGGTAGACGAAGGTGAACGGCTCAATCTCCTGGCACTTGCCCGTCTCCACATCGGCCCGGTAGCGGGCAATATTGCTCTCCTCACGGGCGGCAATGGAGGCGTAGAACCGGCCATCGGAACTCAAAACGCGGCGCATTTCGGCCAGCACCCGCCGCATCCCAGCCGCTGTGGTGTGGTGGATCACGTTGAAAGCGACCAGGCCATCGAAGGCGCTGTCAGGGAAAGGGAACGTCTCCATCTCGTGGCGCACCAGGGCCGCGCTCAGCCCTTCGCGAGACAGCCACGCAGCGCAGGTTG
>JAUWOI010000489.1 GCA_030612185.1 Anaerolineae bacterium | reverse complement strand
ATGAGCAGAACGTCCGCCCGTTCCGCGACCATAACGGTGGCATGGGCGCGCATGCCGGCCCGCACCGGCGCGTCGGGCGGATCCAACACGAGGGTCATGTCGTAGGACACGACACCCGGCGCTGCCACCCCGGTGCCCACCGATGCTGCCATCCCTGCCGCCGCCGGGGCGATGCGCTCGACCATGCCGCTGAGCACCACGTCGGGCAGAGCGTCGAGCGTTACCTCTACCGGCTGTCCCTCGGCCAATTTGGCCACGTCAACTTCGTCCACCTGAACATTGACGTGGAAGCGGGAATTATCTACCAAGATCACGGCTGGCAGCCCACCACCGGCCATCTGGCCCACGGTGACGTTGAGCGCCGCGACGACGCCGTCGAAGGGAACACATAGCGTGGCACGCTCCAGCGCCAGTTCTGTCATGTCCAGCGCGGCCTGCGCCTGCGCGACCTGCGCTTCGGCGGTGGCGATCTGCTCCTCAGAAGCGCCGGCCAGCGCCAGGTCGAGTTGAGCCTGCATCGCGTCCTGTTGCGCCGCAGCGGCCCAGACGCTGGCCCGCGCCGCCCGAACCTGGTCGGCGTCCGCGCCAGCCAGCAGTTCGTCAACTTGGGCCTGGGCGGCCACCAGTGCCTCATCGGCGGCGTAGAGGCTGTAGCGCGCCTGCTCCTCGGGCGTGCCCAGAGCGGGGCAGATCTCCCGTTCCTTGCCGTCTGGCATGGTGATTGTCACGCACTTCATCGTCATATCATGCGTGTCCCGGGCTACCTTCTGCTGTGCCATCGCCGAGGCGACCTGGGCTTCAGCGGCGGCGATCTGTGCATCACTGGCGCCGCCTTCAAGTTGGTCACGGTTAGCGGCGGCGGTGCTCACCTGGGCTTGCGCAGCCTGGAGACTGGCCTCTGCCGCCGCGATTTCCTCCGGCCGCGGACCGGCCTTCAGCAGCGCCAGTTGAGCCTGGGCGGCCTCCAGCACCGCCTCCGCTTGCTGCACCTGCAGCGCCAACTGCTCGCTATCCACCCGCGCCAGCGGGTCACCGGCCTGCACCCCGTCCCCCACCTCAACCAGCACCTCAGTGACCCGGCCAGGCACGTCGAAACTGAGCGCCACCTGCGCCTCGGGCTCAATGCTGCCGCTGGCCGACACAGTCACGACCAGCATCCCACGCTCGACGACCGTGGCGCGGGTCTCCTCCTCCGGCTCTTGTGTCAGCCACGGCTGCCAGATGACCGCGCCGACCACAGCCACGACGACGACACCCAAAACCACGTAAAGTGTAGCACGCTTCACCGTTTCCTCCTATTTGTGACCACCAGTCTCCCAGTCTCAGTAGATCCGAATTCTTGCCCCGGTAAGACTTCGGAAGTCTCCAGGTGTGACTCTGCAGGCGAAATTGACTGGTTTACCAGGCATTTTTCGTCAACAGAACATCCTTGTAGACTTCCGAAGTCTGAAATCTGGATCTACTGAGTCTACCAATTACCAATCTACCAACTTACCAACCTACGGTCAGATAATCGTCCCATCGGGGATGACTGCGTTCTTGGGGACGACGACGATGCCGTCTTGGATCACGTAGTTCTCTGCTTTCATCATATCCTCGCCAGGCGCGTGGGGCCGGATGGTGACCCCTTCCCCGATGCGGGCGTTCTTGTCAATGATGGCTCCCTCGATGATACTGCCGCGTCCGATGCCCACGTCGGGCCTGTCGCGCCTGCGGTTCTCCGCTTTCCGCCCTGGCGTCTCGTAGAAGTCGGCCCCCATCACCACCGTCCGCGTCACCCGCGCGTCTGGCCCGATGACGCTGCGCAGCCCGATCACCGACTCGCGGATGTCCGACTGCTCGATCAGACACCCCTCTGCCAACACCGTCCGCTCCAGGTGACAGCCATCAGCGCGGGAGCAGGGCAGGAAGCGCGGCCGGCTGTAAATGGGATTGTTGGAGTCATAGAAATCGAAGGGCGGGTCAGGCAGCGTGAGCGCCAGGTTGGCCTCGTAAAGAGCGCGGATAGTGCCAATGTCCTCCCAGTAACCGTCGAAGGGGAAGGCATACACGCGCAGGCTCTCAATGGCGGCGGGAATGATCTGCTTGCCAAAATCCTCGGCATCCGACTCCACCAACACCTGGCGCAGCATGTCGGCGCGGAAGAGGTAGACGCCCATCGAGGCCATGTAGGGCTTATCGCTATCCGGTATGCTCTCCAGGCCGTCCAACTCGTCGGGCCGGGGCTTCTCGTGGAAAGAGATGATGCGCCCTTCATCGTCGGTCTTGAGGATACCGAAGCGTGAGGCGTCGGCACCGGCCACCGGCTGGACAGCGATGGTCACGTCGGCCCGCTTCTCGCGGTGCAACTCGACGAACTTGGCGTAGTCCATACGGTACAGGTGATCGCCTGAGAGGATCAGGAGATCCTTGACGCGGGCGTGGGCGAAGCGCGAGAGTTGCTTGCGCACCGCGTCGGCCGTGCCCTGGTACCAGTCCATGCCGCTGGGCGTCTCCTCGGCCGCCAGGACGTAGACGAAACCGCCGGAGAAGACGTCGAACTTGTAGGTCTGGTAGATGTGGCGGTGGAGCGAGGCGGAGAGGAACTGGGTCAGGGCGTAGATTTTGTGGATGCCGGAGTTGAGGCAATTGCTGATCGGGATATCAATCAGACGGTACTTGCCACCGATCGGCACAGCCGGCTTGGCCCGCAGTTTGGTAAGTGGGTAGAGGCGCGTACCCCGGCCTCCGCCCAGGATCAAAGCCATTACGTCTCGTATTGCCATGGTGTTCACCTCCTGGTCTTGATGCTGTAATCTTACACCATCACGCCGTTTTGCGCCAGATTGGTACATTGGTACATTGGTAGATTGGTAGATTGGTAGATTGGTCAGCGTCGTACCAGTCTACCAATTTACCAGTTTCCCAATTTACCAGTTTCCCAATTTACCAATTTCCCAATTTACCAATTTCCCAATTTACCAATTTACCAATTTACCAATTTACCAATATACCATTATAATTCACTATAGATCCAGGACAAGGGGGTTCCCAATGAGACATTTTGTGCGTGAGACCGCCTTCCGGCTGGCGCGGCGGGACCTACTCCACTTCCTCGAAGACCACGAGGACAACCTGCTGCACATCTTCCGCGAGGAGATGGAAAAACTCGACGAACGGTTGCCGGAGGAGCAGATGTTCATAGATATCCGCATGGTACCACTGGGCGAGGAACTGCTAAAGGCCGTGTTGGCGACGCTCAAGCGCTTCCTGCAGGAGTGCTGACGCCGCGCCGCCGTGAACAGGCGGCGCTGTAAAACCCAACCCGCCACGAATGTGGAAGCGCCCATGCCAGCGATTGGAGAGCCAGGCCCAGGCTGGTGACGCCCGTAGGCCAAGATGGACAAACCAGGCCACCGAGTCTATAATTCTGGGTATATTGCAGCCGTGGAGTAAGGTGTGAGATGAACCGGACTGAGGCACGCAAGTTGGACATCGGCTGCCGTGATCTGTTGATCGCCGGTGATGTGGATGACGCTCTAGCGCAACTGCGCCCTGTCGTCGCCAGTCGCACCCCCTTCCCGCTACTCGACCTGGCCGGGCGGGTCATTGCCGAGGCTGCTGCGACTAACCCGGCAGGCTTCACCGCGCT
>JAUWOI010000539.1 GCA_030612185.1 Anaerolineae bacterium | reverse complement strand
ACGTTGCCCCGGCTCTTGGACATCTTCTCGCTGTCCTCGCCCTGGATGATGCCCTGGTTGCGCAGGACGGTCATCGGCTCGGCGAGGTCCACCACCCCCATGTCCCGCATAGCCTTGGTGAAGAAGCGGGTGTAGATCAGGTGCATGGTGGCGTGCTCGATGCCGCCGGTGTAGACGTCCACCGGCAGCCAGTAGGCGGCTTCGTCAGGGTCAATGGGAGTGGAACCGGCGTGGGTCGGCTCGCCCTCTTTGTAGTATGGGCTCAGGTAGGCGTAATTGTACCAGGAGGAGCAGGCGAAGGTGTCCATCGTGTCCGTCTCGCGGGTGGCTGGGCCGCCGCACTTGGGGCAAGTGGTGTTCAGGAACCCTGCGTGGTACTTTAGCGGGCTCTCGCCGGTGGGCAGGAACTCGGCGTCCTCCGGCAGCAGCACCGGCAGGTCCTCGTAGGGGACGGGGACGATGCCGCACTCGTCGCAGTAGATCATAGGGATGGGCGCGCCCCAGTACCGCTGGCGGGAGATCAGCCAATCGCGTATGCGGTAATTGACGGCGAACTCGCCGGTGCCCTGTTCCTCCAACCATGCGGTCACCTTGTGGACCGCCACATCGCCCGGTGTGCCGCTGAAGGGGCCAGAGTTGATCATCGGGCCGTATTCGTGGTGGAACAGTACGTCGCGATAGAAGGGCAGGTTGTTGAGCATTTCCATGGTGGTACGGTTGTGACTCACCGGTGGGTAGATTTCCTTGCAGTGAGTCAGTATCTCGCGGTCGGCTTCCACGGAGTTGAATTCCTGAACTCCGTCATCAAAGATGAAGACCCAGCGTGCGCCGACGACTTCATTCCAGTTGTTGGGCAGGAGATAGTCTTGCATCAGTTCGATGTGACGGTCTGTCTGCTGGTCGCCGTGCAGTGTGACGTATAGTCCCTCGCCCACGTCACCCACCGGTCCGGCCTCGAATTCGATACCCTCGGCTCGTAGTACGTCGGCCAATCCATCCCGCACGGAGCCGGGGAACACCAGGCTCTTGGCGACTCCGTCGGGCCGGTCAATGACCGGGATGATGGGCAGGCCGAACTTGAGCGCAAACTCGAAGTCCCGCTCGTCGTGGGACGGGACGGCCATGATGGCCCCGGTGCCGTAGGTCATCATCACGTAGTCGGCGATCCATAAGGGGATGCGCTCCTCGTTGACCGGGTTGACCGCGTAAGCGCCGGTGAAGACACCGGTCTTTTCTTTCTCGGTGGACATTCGCTCAATCTCGCTCTGGCGGGCGGCCTGGCGCTTATATTCTTCCACCTCCTCCCGGAATTGCGGCGCGGTCAGTTTGTCCACCAGCGGGTGCTCTGGTGCCAGCACCATGAAAGTCGCTCCCCAAAGAGTGTCCGGCCGGGTGGTGAAAACGACGATGGGGTCATCCTGCTCGGAGAGGAAGGTGACGTCGGCCCCCTCGCTACGGCCAATCCAGTTAGTCTGCATCGTGACCACCCGCTCGGGCCAATCAATCTCTGAAAAGTCCAGCAGTTCATCGGCGTAGTTGGTGATACGCCAGAACCACTGTTCCAGTTCCTTCTTGATGACGGGTGTGCCACACCGCTCGCAGTGGCGATCCTCCCCCCAGACCTGCTCCCGGGCCAGGGTGGTGTTGCACTTGGGGCAGAAGTCCACCGGGGATTTCTTGCGATAGGCTAGACCCATATCGTACAGTTTCAGGAAGAACCACTCGGTCCAGCGGTAGTAGCCCGGCAGGCAGGAGATGGCCTCTCGCTCCCAGTCGAACATAGCCCCCATGCTTCTAAACTGCCGCTGCATGTTCCCAATGTTGGACAACGTCCACTTATGGGGATGGATGCCGCGCTGGATGGCGGCGTTCTCGGCCGGCAGGCCGAAGGCGTCGAACCCGATCGGGAAGAGGACGTTGTAGCCCTGCATGCGTTTGTAGCGGGCGCGGACGTCGGATGGCGACATTGCATACCAGTGGCCGATGTGCAGGTCACCGCTGGGGTAGGGGAGCATGGTCAGCGCATAGTGCTTGGGTTGGCTGTGGTCAATCACGGAACGGTAGAGTTGATCTTCCTCCCATTTTTTCTGCCATTTCAGTTCGATCTTTTGGGGTATATAAGAATCAGCCATGTGTGCCTCCTGTTTGGTTTCGTTTCTGGTTCTTGTTGCATATCCTGGCATTGCCTGGGCCACAGCACCCCGTACTCTTCTCTCCTCGCTTCTGCTACCCAGGTTCGACCTCTTGGTATGCGTGTATACTCTTCTCCTTGCGTATCTGCACCATCTATGATAACATAGAGGCCAGCCACTCCATCCACGGGAGCGTCATGTGAGCGCACAGACCGCGCTCTTTGTTACATATGAGGACTTCGCCCCGGTCGTGCGGGCTGTGTTTGATGATCTGGACATGCAGCAGTTGGCAATCTTCCGCCGACTATCGGGAGCACGGCGCATACAGATGATCTCTGAGATCTGTCGGGTGCTACGGAAGAACATCGCCGCTTCCATCCTCACGCATAATCCCGATATCGGTTTTCAGGAATTAAGCCATCGGGTAGCAGAGCGTGTCAGAATGACCTATGCCCACTGAAGACTTCGACGAATTCTTGCATTCCATCATCACCACATTGGAGAACCTCGGCTTTCAGTACGCGATTGGGGGTTCGGTAGCCAGTTCTCGCTATGGCGAACCACGTTCAACCTTTGATGTTGACGTCAGCGTCAGGTTGCCCATTGAAGAAGCCGGGCGTTTTGTGACTGCTTTTCAGGCCCTCGACTATTGTGTTTACCTTGATGCGATAGTGGATGCTTTCATTTACAAACAGCCGTTTAACATCATTGACGCTGAGAGTGGGTTCAAAGCGGACATCTTCCTGGTTGATCCTGACGAACCCACCGAACTGGAGCGGTCGGCTATGGCCCGGAGGCGGCGAGAGGTGTATGACTCAGACACCGGGGCCGCGACTTACCTCTACGCACCCGAAGATGTGATCATCTACAAACTCAAGTACTAC
>JAUWOI010000522.1 GCA_030612185.1 Anaerolineae bacterium | reverse complement strand
GTTGAGCGCGGCGTACGTATGCCCGTCGCAAGACTTCGACTTTTTCCACGCGCGGCGAACGTAGCAGGAATGTACGCTCAACGCCGATACCGTGGGAGGCGATGCGCCGCACGGTGAAGTTGGCGTTGACCCCGCCTTTGCGCAGGCGAATGATGGTACCCTTAAAAACCTGCACTCGCTCGCGGTCACCCTCGACGATGCGCGCGTGTACCTTGACGGTGTCACCCGGACGCAACCTGGGGATATTCGGATTAGGTTCTAGTTGACGTTCCAGAGATTCAATCAGATTCATTGTACAACCCCTCACAAACTCGCGCCCCGCGAGGGGCGGCGCTGGCAGATTATACTACGGTTTGCCGTCTAAGGCAACCTCACGCCTCACCCAATTCGCACACGCCAGCCGACCTGCAGGTAGTTGGCATCCCGGGGCAGGCCCCGCTCATCCCACAGCCGCCCGTTCCACTCCCAGAACTGCGCCGTCGTACAGCCATGCTCCCGGCATAACATCCAGATGGAGTCGTTCGGCTGGACGGTGACGTACACCGGCTGCTCGACCGGTCCCGGCGAAGGAGCGGGCGCAGCCGTCTCCGGCAACGCAGGTTCGGACGTGGCAGCGGGCTCCTCGACCGCAGACTCCGGCGGCCGAGGCACCACCAGTGCAGCCAGGATCGGCCACAGGTCCCGGTTGGTCACTGCGGCGCGATAGACGCTGAAGAAGGTGGGGTTATGCTCGGCCAGCGCGTTGGCCCATGGAATAAACTCCTCCGGTGTGAGCCGGTCGCTACCGTGCTCGTCACGGTAGCAGGCCAAGATAGGGTAGATGGGCGGGGAGTAGCCCCAAATCTCCGACCACTTGGCATGCTCCTCGTAGGTCATCTCGTGGATCACCACCTCGGCCGGCTTGAGAAAGGTGGGGTAACTCTGGGGCATAAAACCCCCCTTGCAGAAACCATTCATCTCGGCGTAGGGGATGCTAGAGTGCTGTGAGATATTGGGAAAACTGGTGTAGTAGAACATAGCAGGATCAAGCCCAGCATCGAGCAGTCGCCGGCCCAGTTCTGTCGCATTGGCCTGTTGCCCCGCTGCCTGGTCCTCAATGTCGAAAACAAGACCTTCATAGCCGACCTCGGCCGTCTTGATCGCGACCCGGGCCTCCCCCTCTGGGTCGTCGCAGAAGATGAAGGGCCAGGCGAAGGGGATCAGCCCTGCCGCCCGCACCCGGTCGTGCACCCGGCGGGCCGCTTCTGGGAAAAACATCGCCCGGTGACCGGTCTTGTACAGGACGTGCCTGGCGCCAATCTCCACCGCCATCTCGATCGCCAGGTCCACGTTAGCCGAGTAGAGCAACCAGACTCCCTTACCGTACAACATTGCCATCAGCAGACCTCCTTCCGGGTATATTATACCCCAAGCGGCGGCGTTGTAAAAGCAAGCACTGAAAAATAGTGCAAATAGCCTATTGAGAAAATGGTTAGATGATGATAACATGAAGATGGCCTGCGCCTGCACAGAGCCTAATGAATGGTTTTCATCTATCGCCAATGTGTGAGGAGAAGAAGAAATGCTACAACCAGATATTAGTCCTCCTGCAACTATCCAACCCTTGACCCGCATTCTGCCGGCCATTGCCCTCGTGGTAGTTGGTCTCTCGTTGGTCGTGCTGCTATTTCGGTAACTCTCAAGATTGACCAGGCAGCCTATACAAGAATTGAATGCTCGTAGTAATGACTTCAGTCGTTTTTTGACCCAGCCAACCTGCGATTAACGACTAAAGTTGTCACTACAGGTGTTTCAAACATGCCCTCAGATGTCGCAGATTCTGCCGAGCGGCGTGATCCTGATGGGTTACGCTGCCTCGTTCCCGCGCCGGCCTTATTAGACGAAAGGCCGGCGCGGCCGCACCGGCCGCACTCCACGCTTGACACGAAGGCCAATTGTGGGACAATATTATCCTAACCATCCCAAAATACGATTGAGGAGGTGTATCGTGACCAAACTGCTTAGAATACTCGTCCCGCTGAGTCTACTGCTCAGCCTGACACTGGCCTGTGGGTTAGGCGGAGGCGGAGCGGAAGCACCACCACCGACCGATGCACCCTCCGGCGGTGCGGAAGTATCAGCGCCGACCGAGGTGCCCCCCAGCGATGAAACAGAGGCCGAGGAGGAAGAGGATATCAGCCTGTCCTCTGTCACCAGCGGCCTGCAAAGCCTGGATAGTTACCGCAGCCATTTTGAGATGACCTTCGATGGCGCCACAGGCACCGAGACAGAGCACTGGAACTACGAGATGGATGCGGAATATGTGCGTGAACCGTTTGCCCAACGCGTCGTGATGCAGATCCCTGACACAGAGGAGAGTTTCGAAATCGTCTACATTGGCGACAGGCAGTACATCGTCCTTGAAGACGGCCAGTGTATCTCCACGTCGGCCGACGAAGGCGAAGCAACGGGTGCTGAGATCTTCGAGCCCGATGACGTCCTCGGCGGGCTGGAGAACGCCCGTCGCATCCGGCCCGACGAGCGCGTCAATGACATCCCCTGCCGCCACTACGCCTTCGATGAAACCTCTGTTATGTGGGCCGGCTTCGCCCACGCCGAGGGAGAGGTATGGGTGGCAGTGGATGGGGACTACGTCGTCAGGTATGCACTGCAGGCTGACGGCAAAGATCCCACCACAGGAGATGAGGGACACATTGAGTGGGAATACGAAATACACGACGTCAATATGCCCATCACTATCGAACCGCCATCCGGCTGTGAGGCCACGGAGAGCGAGTTCCCCATCATGCCCGACGCGACCGACATGACCACGATGGGTGGTATGACGATGTACACCTCGGCCAGTCCCTTCGACGACGTGCTGGCCTTCTACCAAGAGCAGATGCAGGCCAACGGCTGGAGTGATACGGGCGATACTTTCACCGCTTCAGACACCGCGATGCTGAGTTACACCAAGGAGGAGAGCACCGTCACCATTGCGCTGACCAACGAGGATGGGATGGTTTCGGTTCTCATTATGAGCGAGTAACGTCAGCGATCTGACCACGCAGACGGGCCGTCCCCGTGTAGGGGACGGCCCGTTCTTGTCTTGCCACCGTTGCCTTTACGAGTACATTTAGGAGCCAACTATAACACGACGAAATAACACGACGATAACACGACGATAACACAACGAAAGGAACTGATGATGAACACTAAACTTGATCAACTGTGCATCAAC
>JAUWOI010000252.1 GCA_030612185.1 Anaerolineae bacterium | reverse complement strand
TGGTGTAGGGATAGGTGAAAGCGAAGGCCAGCGCGAAGTTGAGAATGAGAAACAGGAGAAATCCCAGCGCCAGCGCCGGCCCCGTCCGGTCGCTGCGGCAGGGGCTGACGAGGTTCAGGAGCACCATCAGGATGAGGAACTGGGTCAACAGCAGGCCCAGGGCGGCGACAGGGCCACCGGCCTGCTTCCCCGCCGCCAGCCCGGTCAGTGACAGGAAGAGCAGCCCCAGACCACCCAGCCGCCTGTCCTGAGCCCAGCCGAAGGGCCCGCCCAGGAACCGGTTGCTCAGTCGGTGGACGCCGGGCATCAGTGACAGGAGCGTGACCGCCATTAGCAGCGGCGTGATGGTGGCGTAGCCCACGCCGCTCCAACGAGCCAGCGCGTTGGGGAAGCCCAGCAGTGAGGTCTCGAGGAACAGCAGCGCCCCCACGGCCAAACCGCCCAGGATGCCAATGCCTTGCTCGGCCGGAGGTTCTTCGGTCTTAGTGCGGGAGAAGGCCAGCCAGGCCACGACCCCCGTCACGATCGAAAGCGCAGCCTGTACCGGCAGCCACCACTCGCGCAGCGATATGTCGTAGGTGTTGCCAGCGACACGGAGGAACTGGTCGGCGGCGAAGGCCAGCACCAACCCGGTCTGGAAGAAACGGGGCCGCTGGCGCAACAGCGTGGCGGCGTACATTCCGCTTGCTGCAACAATGAGCATGCTGCTCCAGAGCCGTACTGCCGGCAGGTTGATTGTCAAGGGCACGCGGGCGAGAGCGGCGACGATGGCTGTGGCGAGCAACAGCGCGCGGTGGTTGCGGCGTGGGGCCACAAGTGGCGTCAGGAATGACAGAATGATGAAGAGCATGATGATGCCCAGCGTGCTGATCGCTAGCGTCTCGGCGAAGATGGTATCATAGATGAGGCCGAAGAGGACGGAGAAGAGGACGCGCACGGCCTGAACGAGGAACAGCAGGACGGCGGTTGCTTCGAGTGTGCGGAGAAACCTGGGGTCACGCATTGGTCGCCTCCTTCAGAGCCCGCGCGATGCGAGCCGCCACACGGGCGTTGTTGAGCAGCAGCGTCTCGTTGGCGCGGCGAGCCCGCCCGCTGGTCAGTTCGACTAGCCGGGCCAGCAGGAACGGCGTCAGCGCCTTGCCGCTCACACCGGCTGCCTCTGCCTCCTCCACTGCCTGCGCGATGGCCGTCTCGGCCTCGTCGGCCGGGAGTTCGTCGGCCTCAGGGACAGGGACGCAGACTAGGAGCGCCGCCGGCAAGCCCAGTTCTGTCCGCGCCTGCGCCATCCGTGCCACCTCCTCCGGTGTCTCAACCCGGGTATCCACTCCCAGCCCCGAGTGACGACTGTAGAAGGCGGGGAATTCCTCCGTACCGTAGCCAATCACCGGCACGCCGTGGGTCTCCAGATACTCCAATGTGCGCGGCAGGTTGAGGATGGCCTTAGCGCCCGCGCAGACGACGATGATAGGGATGGAAGCCAGCGTGGGGAGGTCGGCTGAGACGTCCTCGGGATGGCCCCGGTGCACACCGCCGATGCCGCCGGTGGCAAAGACGCGGATACCGGCACGGTGGGCCAGGTGCATCGTCGCGGCGACGGTCGTGCCGCCGCTGGCTCTCTGGGCCAGCACGGCGGGCAGGTCGCGCAGGCTGACCTTGCGGGCTGCCCGGTCGGAGGCCAGCCGTGTCAGTTCGTCCCCGGTCAGTCCCACCCGCGCCTCACCCTCGAGCACGGCGACGGTGGCCGCTAGCGCTCCCTCCTCGCGCACCGCCGCCTGCATCTGTCGCGCGATGTCCAGGTTGGCCGGGGGTGCGAAGCCGTGGGTGATGAGCGCCGATTCCAGCGCTACTACCGGCGCACCTTCTGCCAGCGCCACAGCGACGTCCTTCATTAGTCTGATAGTCATATAATCACCTAGCTAACAACTCTGACGCCATCCGCGCGTACACCTCCGCAGCGGCGTAGACATCGGCTAGCCGTATGTGCTCGTTGGCGGTGTGTGCCTGGCGTGGGTCGCCCGGGCCGAAGCCCACGGTGGGGATACCGGCTATGCCCGCCGTGTAGGCCCCCTCAGTCGAGAAGTCCCAGTGGCCCACCTGGGGTCTGCGTTTCAACTGCGCCCGCGCGGCACGCACGGCAGCCGCCACCAGCGGATGGTCCTCCGGCATTACCCAGGCAGGGTAGAACTCGCGGGCGTGACAGTTGTAGCCGGTGTAACTGGTGGCGTTGTACTCCGTTACCTCTACCTCTGCCTGTACCGCCTCGCGGGCGATGACCCGCTGCACTTCAGCAAGGGCCATCGTCTCGTTCTCCCCCAGCGTCAGGCGGCGGTCAATGATCAACTCGCAGCGGTAGGGCACGGCGTTGCGGCTGCTGGCGCTGGATGAGATGCCGGTCACCGCCAGAGTGCCGGGACCGAGGAAGGCGTCATCTCCCAACTGATCGGCCAGCAGTTCCAGGCCGAATACCAGCCGCGCGGCGGTGTAGATAGCATTCTCGCCCAGGTGAGGGTAGGCGGCGTGGGCCGAGCGCCCGTGGGTGACGATCTGCATCTCCAGCCGTCCACGATGCCCGCGGGTGATGTCCAGACCACTCGGCTCGCCCAGTACCACCCAGTCCGGGCGTATTCCCTCCTCCTCGATCAGCACGCGTGACCCGATCCCCTCGCATGGCTCTTCCTGCACCACGCAGACCACGACGACGTCTCCCTTCAGCGATACTCCCGCGTCGCGCAGGAGTTTCGCCCCGTAGACCATCGCCGCCAGCCCGCCCTTCATGTCGCAGGCTCCCAGGCCATAGAGTACGTCGTCCTCCACCTCGGCTCCGAAGGGATCGTGGCTCCAGGTTCTGGGATCGCTGACCAGCACCGTGTCCATGTGGCCGTTGAGCATCAGCACCGGCCCGTGGCCCGGGCCGATCCAGCCGACGACGTTGCCGATGCGGTCAGTGCGCACGTCGCGGAAACCAAGCCGCTTCATTTCCGCGACGATGCGCTCCGCCACCGCGCCCTCCTGGGTCGAGAGGCTTGGCGTCCGCACCATGTCGCGCAGGAAGGTTGTCAGGTCGTCTCGGTCTTGAGTGCTTAATCTGAATAGATCCATTGTCGGTTCCATCTTCTAGGTTTCCTATAGATAATACTACGAGTCGCGGCATTGGGCAAGTGAACCCCATCCAGCATTTGACAGAACCGGCGGGGCGTGTTACTATTCATGCTGTATGGAGCAGTTGGGTTTGAGGCACTGGAATTTGGTGGAACGCACCGCTAGGCCGGGAGCGCAGGCCGGGCGGTGCTCTTTTTTTAGACGCGAAACCATATTTATCTATCGGAGCGAATTGACATGACTGAGAAATTACGTATCGTACCCCTGGGCGGCCTGGGGGAAGTCGGTAAGAACACGATGAGCATCGAGTACGGCCGCGATATCCTCGTCGTGGACGCGGGCATCATGTTCCCCGAATCGGACATGCTGGGGATTGACTACATCATCCCCGATTGGGGATACCTGCGCGATAAGAAAGACCGCGTGCGCGCAATTGTCATCACGCACGGCCACGAGGATCACATCGGCGCGCTGTCCCATTTCCTGGAGGAGTTCGACGTGCCGGTCTATGCCACGCGGCTGACCCAAGGCCTGATCGAGGTCAAGATGAAGCGGAGGCGTATGTCAGGGTCGGCGGTGCTGAACACCTACGCGCCCGGCGACGTCATCAACATTGGTCCCTTCACCGTCGAGCCCTACCACGTCTGCCACTCCATCCCCGACGGGGTGGGCCTGGGCATCACGACGCCGGCCGGACTGATTGTGCACAGCGGTGATTTCAAGTTCGATCACACGCCGGTGGACGGCTGGCCCACCGATTACGCCAAACTGGCCGAGTTCAGCGGCCGCGGGGTGCTGGTGCTGCTTTCCGATAGCACCAACTCTGATCGGCCTGGTAACACCCTCTCGGAGGCTGCGCTGAACGACGCCTTCCACCAGGTGATGCGGGAGGCCCCAGGCCGGGTGATCGTGGCGACGTTCGCATCGCTCATCTCTCGCATCCAGCAGGTCGTGGATGTGGCGGCGCAGCATGGCCGCAAGATCGCCATCGCCGGCAGGACGATGGTTGAGAATACCAAGATGGCCCGCGAGTTGGGCTACCTCAACATCCCTGACGGTATGTTGGTGACGCTGGGCGAGATCAAGAATCTGCCGGCCCGTGAGACGGTCATCATGGCGACCGGCACGCAGGGCGCGCCGTCGGCGGTCCTGAGCCGGTTGGCGGTCGGGCAGCACCGCTCGCTGCAGATTCGAGAGGGGGACACGGTGGTGTTCTCATCGCACACCATCCCTGGTAACGAGGAACTGATCCACCGCGTCGTCAACCGCCTCTTCCAGAAGGGCGCGGATGTCTACTACGACCCCCTCTCGCCGGTGCACGTCTCGGGCCACGCCAGCCAAGAGGAGCAGAAATTGTTGATCAACATGCTCCGTCCGCGCTTCTTCGTCCCTATCCACGGCGAACTGCGCCACCTCAAGCAGCACGGCAAGACCGCGCGACAGTTGGGCATCCCGGCCGAGAACATCGCTACAGTCGAAAATGGCTACGCGTTGACCTTTGGCGAGCGGCTGGAAATCGGCGAGCGGGTGCCTGGCGGCTACGTCTTCGTGGACGGGGCGCGGGTGGGTGAAATCGGGCCGGCGGTGATGCGCGAGCGTGAGGGGCTGGGGCGGAGCGGTTTCGTGATGTCCATTGTCCGCTACCAGCGCAGGGCGGGCCGGCCTGTGGGCCGGCCACACATCATCACCCGTGGCTTTATCTTCGCCCCCGGGGCGGAGGACCTGCTGGCTCAGGCGGAGGATGTCACCATGTCGGCGGCCTCGGCCGGGCCGGGAACGCCCTCGACGGAGGTCGAAAGCCAGGTGCAGGCGGCGCTATCCAAGTTCCTCTACCAGGAGACTAAGAGTCGCCCTGTCGTCATACCGGTGGTGATAGAGGTGTGATGCGTGAAACGTGAGACGTGAAGATCTAACGGTGTGTATGTCTCACGTTTTACGGTTCGCGTTTCATCTCGCCTACGACGTTGAACGTTGAGGCTGTCTGGCATTCTCCTTGGCACTACATAGCAGACTTTCCACCCCATCCGCTGAGCGGCAGACGTAAATGGTCGGCTGGTGATCGAAAGCCGTCTCGTAGACCGCCGAGACGTGGGCCTCGAAGTCTGGCACAGCGTCCGCAGCGACGAGCGCGACGATGCAGCCGCCAAACCCCGCGCCGGTGAGCCGCGCACCGTAGCAGCCCTCCACCTCGCAGGCCGCCTCGGCTAGTCGGTCCAACTCCGGTGAACTCACCTCGTAATAGTCGCGCAGGCTCGCGTGGCAGGCTTTCATCAGCGCGCCTGCAGTGACCACGTCTCCCGCCCGCAGCGCTTTCGCTGCCAGCGATACCCGTATATTGCCAGTGACGACGTGGAGGGCGCGCCGGTAGGCGATCTCGGGCAGGTGCGCTCGCATCCTCTTCAGGTCGTCCAGGCTCACGTCGCGCAAGGCGTGGATGCCGGGCAGAAATTCGCGCAGAGTCCGTACCGCCTGTTCGCATTGAGCACGCCGTACGTTGTACTCCGAGGCGGCCAGTCGCCGCCGTACCCCCGTGTCCGCCACGACGATGGTCACGCTCTCCGGCAGTGGCACAGGTTCCATCTCCAGCGTACGGCAATCTAATAGCAGCGCGTACCCTTTCGCTCCCAGGACACTCGTCATCTGATCCATGATGCCGCAGTTGACGCCCACGTAATTGTTCTCCGCCCATTGGCATGTCAACGCCAGGTCGCGCCGGTCGAGTTGGAAGCCGGAGAGTTGTTGCCAGGCGTAGGCGAAAGCCACCTCCACCGCCGCCGAGGAGGATAGTCCCGCCCCGACCGGCACGTCGGAGGTCAGCACAGCCTCCATCCCTGCCGGTCTTAGCCCGCGTTCCTGCAGAGCCCAGGCGATGCTCCTGGGATAGTCGGCCCAGCCACCGTCTGAGGAGGGGATGACGTCGAGTGGAAAGATAACGTCGCCTCCCAGGTCGAGCGCGCGCACGCGGGCCTCGCGCGCATCAATCGCGGCGGCTGCGACCCAGGCAGCGCAGTCCACTGCCACCGGCAAGACGTAGCCCTCGTTGTAGTCGGTGTGCCCGCCCAGGAGATTGACTCGTCCAGGGGCACGCACCACAATCGCCGGCCGGTGTGCAAAACGAGCCTGGAAGGCGGATGTCACTTTAGCCTGCATTGTTCTCCTCCAAAGCGAAAACGTCGGGCAGCAAGCCCATCTCACCCAGCGCGGAGACGAGGTCAGGCCAGTCCCGTTCACGCACCAGCGCGACTGCCGGCCCGACCTGTTCGCGGATGAAACGGCGGGTGAGTGGGGAAGCAGTGACCTGGGCCATCAGTTTCTCGCTGGAGAGGCGCAGGAGCACTGCCTGTTCCAGCCGGGCCTCGGATCCGCGAGACTCCCAGCGCATCAACGCTGTCTCGACGGAGCGGGGTACGGGTGCGCTGGTGACCCGGCTCAGGAACTCCAGCACGCGCGCCACGGGAATGCCCTGCCGCCGCGCGCGCTCCAGCGAGGTGGGGGTGAGCCGGTAGACGAAGTG
>JAUWOI010000205.1 GCA_030612185.1 Anaerolineae bacterium | reverse complement strand
CATGATTGAGCCAGTATAGCCTACGAGAGGACAAAGCCTATGACTACCATTCTTACTTCCAAGCAAGTTACCAAACGGTTTGGCGGCCTGACGGCGGTTGACACGTTTGACTTTCAAGTCCCCGAGCATTCTATCGTCAGTATCATCGGGCCGAACGGCGCGGGGAAGACCACCTTCTTTAACTGCGTCACCGGTTTCTACGGGTTCGAGGAAGGTCAGATTCTGTTCAACGATCACTTGTTGAACGGGCAGTCGCCGGATCGGATCGCCCGCCTGGGCATTACCCGCACCTACCAGAACATCCGTCTCTTTGCCAACATGAGCGCCATCGAGAATATCCTGGTTGGCATGGAGCCACAACTGAAGCGCGGTTGGTTCGAAGCCGTCATTGGCTCAAAGGGTATGCGGGAGGAAGAGGCGCACGCGGTGGAGGAGGCCAACAGACTGCTCCAGTTTGTGGGCCTGGTGGGCAAGGGAGATCTCCTGGCCAGGAACCTGCCCTACGGCGACCAGCGACGTTTAGAAATTGCGCGTGCTCTGGCTGGCAAGCCCAGTCTACTGCTCCTCGACGAGCCGACGGCGGGCATGAATCCGCGTGAGGCTCTGGAGATGGTGCAATTCATCCGCAACTTGCGCGACGAACTCGAGATCACCATCCTGCTGATCGAACACAACATGCGCGTGGCGATGAGCATCTCCGAGCGGGTGACGGTGATTGACTTTGGGAGCAAAATCGCTGAAGGTACCCCGGAGGAGATCCAGCGTAACCCGCGCGTGATCGAGGCCTACCTCGGACGCGGTGCTGCTACTGGCCTGGCCACTAACGACGCAGACCCTAAAGGTTTTTGAAACCTTTAGGGTCTTCAAGGAGTAATTCCCATGCCAATGCTAGAAGTTGATAACATACACACCTATTACGGCAACATCCAGGCTTTGAAGGGCATCTCACTAACCGTCGAGGAAGGCGAAATCGTGACGCTGATCGGGGCCAACGGCGCCGGGAAGACGACTACCCTGCGCACAATCTGCGGGCTGCTCAAGCCCCGCCAGGGCAAGGTCTACCTTGAAGGTGAGGACCTGACTGACTACAAAGCCCACGAAATCGTCTACAAGGGCGTGGCCATGGTGCCCGAGGGCCGCGGCGTCTTCTCCAAACTCACCGTCGCTGAAAACCTGGATCTGGGCGCTTACTCCCGCGACGATCGCGCGGGTATCGCTCAGGACCTGGAGCGCGTCTTCACCCTCTTCCCACGCCTCAAGGAGCGTCGGAGACAGGTGGCCGGGACCTTGAGCGGAGGCGAGCAGCAGATGCTGGCTACTGCCCGCGCTATGATGGCCCGGCCACGGTTGTTGTTGCTGGACGAGCCCTCGATGGGGCTAGCGCCCGTCCTGGTGGAGGACGTCTTCGATAGGATCCTGGAGATCAACCGCGAGGGGACGACGATCCTGCTCGTCGAGCAGAACGCCAATATGGCGCTCCAGTTTGCCAGCCGGGGCTACGTTCTCCAGACGGGTGAGATTGTCTTGAGCGACACGTGCGAAGGGTTGCGGCAAGACCCGACGGTGCAGAAGGCTTACCTGGGGATGGAGTAGGGTGGAAGTCTGCAAGTAAGCAAGTTTGCAAGTAAGCAAGTGGAAGCCTCCCGTTGGTTTGTGCCGATGGGAGGCTTTGTGCTTGCCTGGTTGTGGCAAAAATCACACTTCGCTCCGGCTGGATCGCCAGATCCAGCCGTTAAGCGTGGGAATGTCGCTTTTGCTTCAACGGGTTTATCAGGCGGATGGAATCAGCGACCGGTTTTCAGCGGGCGCAGGTGCTCTCGCATCCAGGCTGTCACTGCGTCTTTGTCCAAATGTCCGCTGGCAATGTCTATCGTGAACTGGTACAGATCCTCGCTTCCCACATCCAGTGTGTACCCGTTGCTCTCGAGAAACCGGAAGCAGGCAGATAGCGCAGTACGTTTGTTTCCGTCCACAAATGGATGATTCTGGGTCAGAAGGTACAGGATGATTGCCGATTTGTCCGCGATTCCGGGGGTATAACTCCTCGCCAAACATCGTCTGGCGGGGGGCTGCTAACGCTGACTGGAGTGCTCCCATGTCACGCAGGCCAGCAGAACCGCCGTGGGCGTCCAGGACCAACTGGTGCAGTGTCAGGACCTCGTCGAGTGTGGGATAGCGCACTATGCCCCTGCTTCGATGCCAGCCAATTGGCGCAAGACATCATCGTACCGCTGGCGAAAACCATCAAACCACTCTATCAATTCCTGCTGCTCAGGGGGTTGAGGGCGAATGATTACCTCCCCTGGCAGGAAAAACAATTCCAATGGCATCGTCAGTGGTATTTCGCTGGCGACCAGCCAGGCTTTTAGCGTTGGGGCCAAATCTTCTTGTTCGATAGTTCTACTGACCGTCATCTTATTGCCTCCTTACTATGTGGAATTATACTTGAGGCTTTTTCCCTGGGCAAGTTGCTCAGAACCCCTCCAGCCGGCTCAGGTCCACGATGCCGTCGGACAGCGCGGCGATGTGTTGGAGTTGCGCCAGCCGGTTCTCCCGCAACGTTTGATCATCCGCCATCACCAGCACTCCCGATTCCCTGGCGAAGTAGCGGTCAATGACGTCCACCAGCGGCAGGAAGGTGGTGAGGAAGTCGTTCACTGTGCTCTGCGGCGTGACCTGTACCCGGGCCTCTCGGTACGCCGCGTACAGTTCCTCCTCTGCCGGCTGTGCGAAGTGGGCCGGGTCCAACGGGAATCGCTCTTCGAACTTGCGGGTGATGCGCAAGCAGCGGGCATAGTTGTCTAGGATGTGGCCCCAGTCTTCGCGGACCACCCAGCGGGAGAGTTCTTCGACGGCCTGGTGGGCGCGGAAGGGGTCGTCGCCCCGCGCCGCCAACACCCCGTCTACCACGTCGTAGCGGAAACTCTGCTTGCGCAAGACCCCCCGCAGTCGTTCGACGACGAAGTCCAGTGCTGCTGCCAGCCACCCCTCCCCCAGCCCCTCCCCGAGGCGGGGAGGGGAGGAAGCCTCTACCGGCAGCAGGCGGGCCGCTGCCACCAACCCATCTCGCACTGAGAAGGGGAGTTGGTGAACGATCAGGTTCTGCACCAGGCCGAGAGCGTCCCGCCGCAGGTGATAGGGGTCGGCTGAGCCTGTGGGTGTCAGCCCCACCGCGAAGAGGCCCGCCAGACTGTCGAGCCGGTTGGCCAGCCCGACGACCAGACCAGGCCGATTTCGGGGCGGCACATCGCCAGCGAAGCGGGGCAGGTAGTGCTCGAAGATCGCCTCCGCCACGGCCGGGTCCTCCCCCGACTTCAGGGCGTACTCCCGTCCCATCACCCCCTGCAGGCTGGTGAATTCGACCACCATCTGTGTCGCCAGGTCGGCCTTGGAGAGGTGGGCCGCCTGCCGGGAGACTGCTGTTTCATCTTCGCTTAGCCCCAGCATCTCGGCCAGTTGACCCACCAATTGTTCCAGCCGGTGGGTCTTATCCAGCATCGAGCCCAGTTGTTCCTGGAAGGTGAGCGTCGCCAGGCGTGGCAGGAACTCCTCCAGCGGTTTTTTGGTGTCCTTGTGGTAGAAGTAGTCTGCGTCGGCGAATCTGGCGCGGATGACTTCTTCGTTGTTATGGCGCACGATGTCCAGGTGCTCGTCCCCTCCGTTGCGGACAGCGATGAAGTAGGGGAGTAAATTCGTAGATTCGTAGATTCGTAGGTTCGTAGGTTCGTAGATTCGGGAATCGGGAATCGGGTCTCTGGTTTCCGAATCTACGAATCCCGAATCTACGATTCCCGGATCACGAATCACGGGAAAATACCGTTGGTGTTTCTTCATCACCGCCACGAGCACGTCGGCGGGGATGTGCAGGTACTCCTCCTCGAATTGGCCCAGGAAAGGGGTGGGCTGCTCGACCAGGTTGGCGACCTCGCTGAGGATCGCCGGGTCGTCTGGTATGTGCCCGCCCACGCTCTGAGCCAGTTGCGCGGCCTGCTCGGCGATGAGGGTGCGCCGTTCCTCAGGGTCGGCCACGATGTGGTGCTGGGCCAGCAGGTCCAGGTAGTCCTCCGCCCGCGTTATCTCGAACTCGGGGGAGCCCTCTGGTCGGGAGCCTCGGCTGGTGCGGCCGCTGAGCACTCCGGCGTACTCGAAGGGAACGACTGCGTTGCCCAGCAGTGCCACGCGCCAGCGAATGGGCCGGGAGAAAGCGACGCCGCTCTCGTTCCAGCGCATGCTCTTCCTGAAGCGCAGCCCGGCGATCAGTTCGGGCAGCAGGGTGGTCAGCACCTCGGTGGTCGGTCGTCCCTCCTCGCGCCTGGTTGCCACCACGTACTCGCCGCCGCCTATCTCTCGTACCTCCAACTCATCCACGCTCACGCCTTGTTTGCGGGCGAAGCCCTGGGCGGCCTTCGTCGGGCGACCCGCCGCATCGAAGGCCACGCGCACCGGTGGTCCCTTCACCATTTCCTCGACTGGTCGCTGGCACGGGGCCAGCCCCTCGACCAGCATCGCCAGCCGCCGGGGGGTGTCCAGCACACGCAGGCCCTCGTGGTCGAGCCGTGCCTCCGCCAGGCGGGCCAGGGCCAGTTCACGCAGTTGCGCCAGCGCGTCGTCCAGGTCGCCGGCGGGCAGTTCCTCGGTGCCGATCTCTAACAGGAAGGTGGTTGGGGATTGGGGATTAGGGATTGGGGATTGGGCAGATTTCCCGTCCCCCAATTCCCTAATTCCCCAATTCCCCAATTTCCCAGTCTCCAACCAGGGATATTCCATCCTCTGCCGCTGTTCAATGTACGCCTCCGCCACCCCTCGCGAGAGGTCGCGCATGCGGCGGAAGTAGGTCGCTCGCTCCGTCACGCCGATGGCTCCCCGCGCGTCGAGCAGGTTGAAGGTGTGGGAGCAGCGCAAGATGTAGTCGTGGGCGGGGATGATCAGCCCCGCAGCCAGGCAACTCTGTGCCTCGGCCTCGTAGAGATTGTACATCTGGGCCAATCGCTCCACACCAGCCAACTCGAAGTCGTAGCGACAGTGCTCGACCTCTGGTTGGAGGAGTACGTCGCCGTAGGTGTGGGTGCCGTCCCAGTCAATCTCCCAGACCGAGCGCACGTTCTGCAGGAACATCACAATGCGCTCCAGTCCGTAGGTCAGTTCCACCGAGACAGGATCGAGCACGAAGCCACCCGCCTGTTGGAAGTAGGTGAACTGGGTGATCTCCAGCCCGTCCAGCCACACCTCCCAACCCAACCCCCAGGCCCCCAGGGCGGGGCTTTCCCAGTTATCCTCGACGAAGCGGATGTCGTGTTCCTCGCGGCGGATGCCCAGTGCATACAGGCTCTCCAGGTAGAGTTCCTGCGGGTTGCCGGGATCGGGCTTGAGGATGACCTGGAACTGGGTGTGCATCTGCATGCGGTTGGGGTTATTCCCGTAGCGACCGTCATCGGGCCGGTAGGAGGGCTCGACGTAGGCCACGTTCCAGGGTTCCGGCCCCAGGACGCGCAGGACGGTGGCAGGATTCATCGTGCCCGCACCGACCTTTTCGCTGTAAGGCTGCCAGATCAGGCAGCCATAGTCGGCCCAGAATTGTTGCAGGCGAAGGATGACTTGTTGGAAGGTGAGTGGTTTGGTCAATTGCTTTCTCCTGGTTTTCGAGGTGACGGAAAGATCGATCAAATCTTGGACTTAATCCATTGTTCTAGAATCGTCTTGATAAACGATTTCGCTTCGGGTAACGACATAGGATCAGATGGAGGGCCGCCTCTGTACCTCGCGTGTCGTGCCTCATCCCCAAGGATGTCACTACTTTGGGCAGTACCGGTAAACCTACCGATATTATTCTTCGAGACCCATCTAGCTCTGATTAGCTGAGCATGCCCGCCTACATCATCCCGAATGATTTCAAACACCTTGTACAGATTGAACCAATTAGCTTCGAGGGACCCGAAAATCCTCAAAGCTTCGGCCGCATTTGCATCTTTCTGAGTGATCGAGTAACCTAATTCGATGATAGATGGTCGTTTCTTGTCAGATGTGTCAACAGTGCCATCAGGTTTGATTACAGTGGCTCTCGCACTTAACCTCGATCTCATAGTCAAGGTGGCACTTAGCGAAATGAATTGATGTCTCTTGCCATCATTATTGATGTAACTCACCGCGCCAGTTTCCAATGGCTGAAAGCTTTCAAACCTGAGCTTCGCTAGGCCGTTAAGTCTATCCAGGATGTCAGCGGCAACCTCATGCACTTTCTCAGCGTTGTTCAGATTGTCAAATGCGGAGGATTTCAGGAAGTAATCTCCCTCCTTCTTGAATATGATCCAGTCAGGCGATCCTTCTTGAGTTGAAAGATCTTCTAGATCAAATCCATGGCCTATCAATCTCACGTGCCAGTTCTTCATAATCCGCACCTCGAATATCAAATGAGCGGGCTAACTACTTGATGGACTATCTGCCCGTCGCACCCTGCCGCTTCAACTGTCGCAGGAACGTGCCCGATTTCACACTCCGCTCCAGGTGGTAAGTGACGTAGTGTTGCATCACGCGCTCCGTCTCTTCGTGCAGGGTGGGCGCGACTGGCTGGACGCGTAGCCTGGAATAGGGGCCACGTTGACATTCCTGCAGGAACCACAGCCCGGCGGGTGAGAGCGGCATGACTACCTGAGGGGCCACGCGGCCGGCGTAGCAGTTCCGGCACACGGCTCCGCCTCGTTCCGAGTCGAAGCCATAGGGTCGCTTGTCTTCCGTCGGCTCGCGGGGTCGCAGCGACACGTGCCCATCGTGCTCGCCTACACAACGGAACAACTCAGGGCGAAAGCCCGCCAGTCCCAGCAGATGTTGCTCGTAGAAGCGAGCGATCAGATCCAGGTTATCATCCTGGCATAGCCAGGTGAGCGTGTGATTGAGCAGGTCGAAGAGCGCCGGGCCGCCTTCCCCTGCGGCGAAGAAGCGGTCGAGCAGTTCCACCGCGTAGCGAGCGTATGTCCCACGCAGCAGATCGCCGCGCAACAACTCGTGTGCTTCGACGGTCTCAGCCTGGCTGATGATGTCCCAGGAGTTCTTCACCCGCGAGACCACAAAACTGGAGCGGGTGAAGAGTTCGACGTGACCCGCCTTCCGGCTGCGCAGTTTGCGCGCTCCTTTGGCGATAACCTCTATCTTGCCCAACGGCGTGCATAGGGTCAGGACGCGGTCGGCCTCACCCTGGTTACGCCGGCGTATGACGATGCCCTCGCTGCGATATAGCCGCTCTGTGCTCACGTCTGGCCTCCTCGTGCGCCATTATACCATCCTGACGACCAGGCGCAAACGGGTTGCTCTACCGCTTTCTGCCTGTTTGGCAGACAGAACGACAATGCGATGGACACAGTGTCCACCGCAAGCGACCGGCCGCTGGTAACGCGCCCGCCAAGACGTCCGCATCCTCCTGGTCGTCCCCCAAG
>JAUWOI010000168.1 GCA_030612185.1 Anaerolineae bacterium | reverse complement strand
ATCCTCGCCACTCCGCTTCAGATTGACCATCTGATAGATGATGAGCACCACCCGCTCAGGATCCAGCCCCAACGCCTTCGCCGCCGCCTTCACGCGGGGCACGTCACCATGATGGTCGGCCCCCCAGACGTAAATCGCCTTGTCGAAGCCGCGCTCGACCAGTTTGTTCCACACGTAGGCTACGTCGGAGGCGAGGTAGGTAGGCCGCTCGTCCGGCTCTGGTATGACTTTGGGGGAACGAATGAGGACCGCGTCCGCATCCAGGTCGGGAGAGGTGAACCAGACCGCGCCGTCGCGCTCGACGATATAGTCCTTGTCCCGTAGCATCTGGATGGCACGGTCGAACAAGCCAGACTTGTGCAGGCTCTTTTCGTGAAACCAGGTGTCGAACTCTATCCCCAGCGCGGCCAGGTCATGGCGTATCTCTGCGACCATGCGCTCTATGCCCTCCGTTCCCAAAGCACGCACGGCCTCTCTGCGGGGCAGGTCGAGATACTGGTCGCTATACTGCCGGGCCATCTCCTGCCCCATCTCCACGACGTAGTGGCCATGGTAGCCATCCTCTGGGAAGGGCTCATCCCGGCCCAGAGCCTGGGCGTAGCGGGCATAGGCGCTCGCGCCAAACTTGCGCACCTGGGAACCGGCGTCGTTGACGTAGTACTCCCGCTCAACCTCGTAGCCCGCCGCCGCCAACACGTTAGCCAGGGCATCGCCAATAACTGCGTTGCGAGCGGAGCCAACAGTGATAGGGCCTGTGGGGTTCGCGCTGACAAATTCAACCTGCGCCCGTTCTCCCTGGCCGATGTCCACATTGCCCCAACGCTCCCCGGCGGCCAGAATTGCCTCCACCTGCGCCGTCAGCCAGGACATATCCAGTATGACGTTGATGTACCCTGGCCCGGCCACCTCGACCTGGCCCACAAACGGGGCCGACGGGAGGTGCTCAATCACGCGTGTAGCGATCTCGCGGGGGGACATCCGCGCCTCCCGCGCCAGGCGCAGGCAGACCGGCGAACCGTAATCGCCGTGGCCGGACTGGCGCGGGCGATCCACGACAACCGGCGGTATCTCAAACGTCGGCAGCGCGCCTTCCTCCTGCGCACACTGTAACCCCGCAGCAATCAACACTGCAATCTGATCACGAACAAGTTCCGAATGTACTGTTTCATTGTTCATTGCTTCATTGTCCATTGGTCATTCCTAACTCTCTACGGAACCACTCTACCAACCGCTTCCGCTCATCTGGTGGTTGGAACGAAGCCTCGACAGCCATAATGATAGTGCGCTTAATCTGCTCCAGTGTCACTCCCATCGCCAGCATCACGGTCAGATACTCATCCGTAAGCGTAGTGTCGCTGACACTGGGGTCATCGGTGTTGATCGTCACACGCAGGCCGAGCGCCAGCAGATCACGCAAGGGGTGCTGCCAAAAACAGTGCACGACGCCGGTCTGCAGGTTACTGGTCGGGCACATCTCCAACGTGACATTCCGCTCGCGGATTAACTGCACGACCTCTGAGTTCTCGGCTGCGCGCACACCGTGCCCAATGCGTTGCGCCCCCAACAGTTCGATGGCCTCCCGGACATTCTCGGCCCTTCCAACCTCCCCAGCGTGCACCGTCACACCTAACCCCTCCCGCCGCACCCGCTGGAAGACCTCGGCAAAGCAACGGGCTGGATACCTCGCCTCGTCGCCGGCCAGATCCAGACCGACAACGCCGCTCCGGTGAGCCAATGCAACATCGGCAATCTGCGATGCTATATCCAGGTTCTCATCCCGGCCAATCTGCAGGATCAGGTTGGTGAGAACCCCACAATCACGCTGGGCTCTGGCGACGGCACTGCACACCCAGGTAGTCACCTGATCGAACGAGAACCCCTGCGTCCGGGCCAGCGCGACCGGATTGAAGCGCAGTTCCAGGTATTTTATGTTGTCGGCTGCCGCATCGGCCACCGCCTCATACGCCACTCGCTCCACAGCCGCCTGGGTAGGGTAGAAGCGTCGCAAGAGACGAAACTTCTCGAGAAAACGATGGAAATCCGGCTCCTCGTCCGCCACGGTCACGAAGGGGCGCAAGTACTCGATGTCGTAACTGGGCAGATCAATCCCATGCTCCTGGGCAATCTCGGCCAGGGTTTGGAGCCGCAGGGAGCCTTCCAGGTGACGATGCAGATCTACCTTCGGTAGCGCGTGCAGTTGTGCACGCAGGCCAGCCACCGCCTCCGAGCAATCTCCCTCACTGGGTGTTGTCACGTTGCCCATAGTGTTCACTATTCCGCACAGGATACGTCGTGCAGCGATTACGACGCCAATCAGTATCTCACCCGACCTTTTCCTTCAGAATCCACCCCCAGTAGTACCACACGAGCACGAGGTCAAGGGTCACACCTACAGTCAGAGGGATGTGGAAACTCACCAGTGCAAACCAGGGCTCCAGCAAAACGAGGGGTGCAAGATGGCTCGCAAGATCCGCAGTGCCCCGTATCACCTGGCTCAGCGCCGCCAGGGCGATAAAGCCACCGGCCACCATAAACCAGCGGTAATGGTCATTCATCTTCGTCACCGCACTCAGTCGCCGGCTGAGGTTGGCAAAGAGAAAACTCAGGTAGGCGATGGACAGCAACCCTATAGGCGCTAGAGGCGTCATGATAACGTTCATCGTCGTTCTCCGGTCATCAATCTCTGCAAGCGGGAGCCCAACAGGCAGAGCAAGACACCACCACCAAACAGGAATATGTCGGCGGTAGGCGCTCCAATGAACCTTCCACCGCGCACGAGGTGCCAGATCGCACCAGCTGCCAGCAGCAGTGCCGGGAGGAGGAAAAGGTAATAGCCCACGCGCTGGCCCGAGGTCTTCTCATAGAAGTACGCGATGCGCCCCAGGAAAACAATCAGCATCCCGATGACAACCCACGAATAGATAGCTAATACGTATTCGATTGCCTCCATAGGAACCAGCCTCCATTTAACGTCGTACAAATGCCTGCACGAACGAGTCGACCATCCGTCGGGGGCTACCGCTCATGATCCCTTCTCGCCCCTCGAACGGCGCGCGGACCTCGACGCCCCGGGAAGTAATCCCGAACTGCCGGATACCTTTGTCGTGATTGCTGCCTCGCATCTTGAGGACCAGGAGAGCCTTACGCATGGCACTCTCAATCTCGACGTAACGGAGAAGAACGTAGGCGTCAACCATAAAGGCGAAGCCCTCATCCGCTCCTTCAGTCTCACCCAGCAACGCCACGTTCTCTCGCGTCAACACGGCTGTTAGATTCTCACGCTTCAGCGAATTGATGAACCCGTAGACGATGCCTCGCAGATGCGCTGGGTCTTCGCTGAGACGCTCAAAGTGCGAAAGGCTGTCAACCAGAATCCGTCTAGCGCCTATCTCCCGGGTCAGCCTCTCGATTCGTCCGCCGACCTGCTCCAGGTCAGCCTTACTGACCTCCGGACTGGTCATCACCACACGCAGTCTCCCCTCCCGTTCCATCCGGCGGAAGTCCCACCCGAAACTGGCCGCATCACGATAGTACTGCTGCGGGAACTCCTCAAAGGTCAATATCAGCCCCGGCTCACCGCAGGCCACTATGCCGTGGTAAATAAACTGCATCCCCAGCGTCGTCTTGCCCGTGCCCGGCGCGCCTTCAACCAGATTGGCAGTCTGGGGCAGGAAGCCACCACCCAGCATCTCATCCAGACCTGGTATGCCCGTCTTCACCCGTTCCATGAGCCCCTCCTCATACTCGCCCCATCCACTTCGTGATTACCCTTCATCGCCGCGTCCCTCGGATGATGTGGTAGATCGCCTTGACCCGAAACTGCCGGTCATCGGACGCCTTCACGAACTGTTCCAGCAACTCCCTGATTTGACGATCTGAGGCCAGCGAGTAGACGGTCATGTCGCCCAGTCGGCTTTCTCCTAGCACTCCCGCCTGTGCCAATTCGGCCAGTTCGGGGCGAATCGTCTCGACGCTGCGGCCGGCGTAGCGAGCAATGTTGCTAGCCGTGTCCGTCGTATGTGGGTTATCGTGGAAGAAGCGAACCAGATCCCACTTGACGAAGGAGTTAATCTTCGCCTGCAGGAACTCAAGCAACCGAGGGTCCATGTCCGCCATGAGGCGACCCGCCAGGTCAAGTTCCCTTTCCTCCATTAGTCTCCTCCTCTATCTATCTATCTATCTATCTTCGCTTTGTTTTGCGCCGGCCTTTTTTCTTACCAGGAGACGTGCGAGATGGAGGAGCCACCACCGCTCCCCGTCGTCTCTCCTGATCCAGTCGTATATGGCAATTCTTGTACTTCAGGCCACTACCACACCAGCAGGGATCGTTGCGTCCCGGCAACTCATTGGGTGCAACACGAGCCGGTTCCCCGGAACGCACCTTGCGCGGCTGCTGGCGCCGCCGCTGAGGGGCAACCAACTGCGTCACGTAGACAGACCGGGCGATCATCTGCTGGATACTAGCAAGCAAAGCCCCATACATCTCGTGCGCTTCCTTACGGTAGGCCACCAGCGGGTTTTGCTGCCCGTAGGCCCGCAGCCCAATGCCCTCGCGTAATGCCTCCAGGTCCGTAAGATGGCGCACCCAAAGACTATCCACTGCCCGGAGCATCAACTGCCGGTCACGACGCAGCCGGAAGCCATCCACAAACCCGGCCTCGACCTCGCTCTTGACGTTCGAGGACAACTTACGAATCGGAGTGCCCAAAAGATCAAGGTCAGGATTCGGGTTCAGCCGGCCGAGGACACGCCCATAGATGAGCCGCCGCAGTGGATCACCGCTGCTAGCCAGGTCCTCAAGAGCCACATTCTCTTTCTGCACCTGGCCAAACAATTGTTCAGCCAACCTCTGGTTCAATTCGTCGTAGGCCAACTCCGCCAGTTCATGCAACTTCACTTCGATCTCACCAACCGTCATCCCAGCCCATCTGACAGGGCCTGCACCCGGCGTTAGCGGTAGAAACATGCGCAGTTCGTTGGATAGCCTACGGAGGTCCCAGTCCTCCCGATCAGGGCCAGGCGTATAAGTCGCCACCAGCCGGCTGATCTCCTCCTGCACCATGCGCAGCACCTGGTCACGCAGGTCTGGTTGGCTGAGCACCTCCCGTCGCTGAGCGTAGATAACCTCACGTTGCTTGTTGACCACATCGTCGAACTCCAGCACGTGCTTGCGGATGTCGAAGTTATACCCCTCCACCCGTGTCTGCGCCGACCCGATAGTCTTATCGAGCCAGGGATGCTGGAGAGGCACGTCATCCTCCATGCCAAACCGGTTCATCAATTCCTGGACTCGTTCGCCGCCGAAGCGGCGCATCAACTCATCTTCCAGTGAGATGTAGAAACGAGAGGAACCAGGGTCCCCCTGGCGCGCACTCCGCCCACGCAACTGGTTATCAATGCGGCGTGCATCATGCCGCTCGGTACCAACCACGTGTAGACCACCTGAGGCACACACAAGATGCCTGTCGCGTTCACATTGATCCCTGATGTGCGCGATCTCGGCTATCAACCTCTCATTGAGTTCGGGGTACTGCTGGATCAACGTCAACGCCTGTTCCTGCCCACCCTGCAGCACTGCGCGGATCAGCGCCGACATCGCCATATAGTAGCGGCTAAACAGACCACTGGCAACGTAGGCCGTCTTGCTGCCCGGCGCTTCGTATTTAGCACGGACACGCTGTACCTCGCCGATGACACGCTGAGAGAAACCCTCCCCTGGCAACAAGGCGCCGTCCAACGCAGCAACCCAATCCTCGCGCAGAGTGTACTCGACTACTCTCACGACTGGGCCATGGAACTTCTTCTCAATGACTTCTTCTCTAAGCAGTTGGTCAGCAATGAACCGGGCCAGGCGTTGCTGCGACGCGGCCATCTCATAAGTCTCGTATTCGGCCTGCAACGTCTTGGCCAGTCCCATAGAGCCCGACGAGAACCCCGGCACGCCCTCCACGATTTCCAGAGCCTGTTCCTCCTGACCGCTGACCACGGCACTGGCGAACTTCTCTGCTACCTTCTTGAAACGCTGCTCCAGCAGGCTCGACACCAACCCCCCTGGGTTGCCCCCAAGTACAATGTCCACACCCCGGCCCGCCATATTGGTAGCAATGGTCACCACGCCAGGACTACCTGCCTGGGCAATGATCACCGCCTCCTGCTCGTGGCGTTTGCCGTTGAGCACCTGGTGGGGAATGTGCCGCCGTTGGAGCATATCAGAAAGCCGCTCTGAGGTCTCAATGGCGATAGTGCCCACCAGCACCGGCCGGCCGGCCTCGTGCAACGATTCGATCTCGTCCACCACAGCCCGGAACTTGGCCTGTTCAGTCTTATGGATCACATCCGGCAGGTCAAGCCGCGCAAAGTATCGCCGCTCGTTCCCATCGGATGGTTCGTAGGTAGTCACTGTCACGTCAGTCCCCCCCCCTACGAGGAAGGGAGAATCCAGCACCCCGGCGAAGGCAACCTCCTCAATCTCGCCTACGCGCCTCTGGTGGGTGACCAGATCACTATAGGTGGCACGGTACTCGACGTTGGTGGGGAGTGCTACCACGTCCAGGTCGTAGATCTTCCGGAACTCCTCGGCCTCGGAGGCAGCGGTCCCCGTCATCCCCGCCAGTTTCTCGTACATGCGGAAGTAGTTCTGGAAAGTGACAGTGGCGTAGGTCAGGCTCTCGCGCCGCACCGCCACACCCTCTTTAGCCTCAATCGCCTGGTGCAACCCCTCAGAGTAGCGCCGGCCGTGTAGCAGGCGGCCGGTGAACTCATCCACAATGATAACCTGACCGTCCTTGACGATGTAACCCTTGTCGCGCTCATAGATGACGTGGGCGCGCAGGGCGTTGTCGAGGTAGGGCAGCATGTGGGCGTGCTTGGGATCATAGATGCTCTCCCCCGTCTTGATCTCCGGGAGCGCACGCTCAGCGCGCTCCACCCCCCGCTCCGTCAGCGTGACGATCTGCGTCCTTTCCTCCAGCACGTAGTCACCATCCGGCTCCTCCCATTCGACGTCGTTCTCAATGCTCTGGGGGCTGCTGGGCTGCAATCGGCGCACGATGCTGACGAAGCGGCGGTAGAGTTCCGAAGATTCCTCAGCCGGACCGGAGATGATGAGCGGCGTGCGCGCCTCATCAATCAGAATATTGTCCACCTCGTCAACGATAGCGTAATGGAGTTCCCGCTGCACGCATTGGTTCAGGTCGTGTACCATGTTATCACGCAGGTAGTCGAAGCCAAACTCGTTGTTGGTACCATAGGTAATGTCCGCCTGATACGCCTCCTGCCGTCGAACCGGACGCCAGTGAACCAATCGCTCGTCCTCCAAATTGCCGGCAGGATCAACATAACTGGAGTCATAGATACCAAAGAACTGAGGGATCACCAATCCCACGCTAATCCCCAGAGCCTCGAAGACCGGCCCCATCCAGCCGCCATCGCGCCGGGCCAGGTAGTCGTTTACCGTGACCAGGCGGACACCCTTCCCCTCCAGCGCGTTGAGATAGAACGGCAGCGTGGCGACGAGAGTTTTGCCTTCACCGGTCTTCATCTCGACGATCTTCCCCTGGTGGAGGAGAATACCGCCGATCAGTTGCACGTCGTAATGGCGCAGGCCGATCATGCGCTTGGCCGCCTCACGCACGGCCGTGAAGGCCTCGGCCAGAATGTCGTCGAGCGTCTCATCCTGCCCCAGGCGCTGACGAAACTCATCAGTCTTAGCCCGCAGTTGAGCGCCGTCCAGCGCCTCAAACTCTGGTTCGAGCGCGTTGATACGCTCGACCACTTCCTGCAGCCGAGCGATCTCACGTTGATTGGAGTCGCCGACGACTTTCTTGAACAGCCCCCGCAACATCAGTCCGTTCAACCCCTTCCCAAATACAAGATTACTCACCCATTATACTCGCAGGCGGCGCAAATGCAAGCAGGAACAATGACCAATCACAGAAGCCAACTGCCAATTGCTGACTGCCAACGGTAATACTCTTGACGCACCTGTTGAAGCATGCTAGAATACACACAGAGGAGCCTGCGGAGATTGAGACCGAACCAACACGTCCGTAATCCTGGGCAACGTGAGTTGCACCCCATCAGCACATGATGTACAATATGATGTATAATGAGGAGAGAGCAATGGGTTTGATGGTGCGCAAACAAATCTATATTGAACGACGGCAGGAAGCCAAACTGAAAGAACTGGCGCTTCGAACCGGCCAGTCACAGGCGGAGATTATCCGTCAGGCAATTGACCGGCAGATGATCACCGCCCCAACCCCTCAGAAACATCTGGCGTGTGAAGCTTGGGAACGGGAAAAAGCCTTCATTCAGACCCTCATTGACGCCGGGCCAGTGCCTGCAACCACACGCCACTGGACACGCGAGGAGATCTACAAGGAGCGGTTGAGCCGCTATGGCCGTGAGCGTTCTGGTTGATACTAACGTCCTGCTATACGCCTATGACCGAGCCGAGCCTAACAAGCAGCGCCGAGCACTGGCTGTGCTCGACCACCTAGTGACCACCAAGAGAGGCGCCCTGACCCCGCAAG
>JAUWOI010000028.1 GCA_030612185.1 Anaerolineae bacterium | reverse complement strand
CGCTTGTCCCAGATGTGGGGGCATATAGACGATCATCTGTCCTGATGCTCGTTTTACCCCTCGAATCTGAGTTGAGCCATCTATTATCGGGGGGACAGGTCTGGCTTCTCATGGTTGTCAGATACCTGTTTCATCGGGTGTGCTCCATCCTTGCACGCTATGTGGAGTTTCTTGGAATCTCGGCAGCGGAGTTGTGGTCCAACCTGAAAACTGCCTGCTTCACCCGGCACTCTTGTCGTGCCATTCGTGATAGAAGTTTGAGCAAGGGACAAAAAGTGTCGGTGGTAGATTGTTGGCATGGGATTAGAGAAACTGCAATACAGCATTGAGAATATCAGAAACATTCATTGGAGGAGCCGGATGAACCCCACCGTGGTCATCGTGACGATGGTTTGGAAAGGTAGAAACGTCTGGGTGGTGCGGTGCATTATCCCACCGGCTGATCAATTTGCCACCGGAAGTCTGCAAGTGATACCGGTACTTGAGGCGCGTCAGTAATGGCTCGGAGACTACGTATTCTGCGATGTGCAACTCGAAGCCGCCTATCAGTACGAGGACGCCTCTCACGTAGCACTCATTGATGTCAATTTCCTCAAACCGCACGTCTGAACTGAGCACGTGGGCCGCAGCGTGGATGGTGTTTTGCAGGCTCAGGTAGTAATCGCGCGCGTTCAAACCTCGACCCCCGACAAGATGTGAAAACGTCGCTCCCACAGGTCGAAGCCGCGCTTGGCCGCGTACCAGTCGAAGTACTCGGCGGCATCGCCCAGCGTGCCGGATTCAAACTGCCGCATAAACTCTTCCGATGACATCTGGTGCTGTTGTTCAAAGGCACGGCAGGTGCGCTCAAAGTAGGTGCGCCGCGCGCCAGCCAGATCAAGTTCGCGGCGCAGCGCGTTGCCCAGAACTCTGCGGACTTCGTCCAGGTTAACCCCAGTGGAGATGTGAGTTCTCAATGCAATTGTTCTCATGCCTTTCCCCTTTCACTTCACAGTCATCTGTTGAAGCAGCTCGGCTGATCCTCCCGCTGGCCTAATTCCCAACCTACTCATAGTCACAGTATAGCACAACAGCAGCAGGGAGGCAAAATCCCCCCTGCTGTGGATGGGAAACTGACACGGTCTTTGTGGCGGTTAGTGCAGACACATCTTTAGCCCACGCCTGGCACACCCTGCACAGGCAGTAGATTTTGAGTTGGAAGTCATTATGAAGTAACCCCCGCAGCACCTTGCAGCCGCAACTCGGCGGCATAGAGATGGGCGCCGACCCGCCTGGGTCTCACCTCCTGCCCGTTACACACCACGCGCGCGATCTCCTCGGCGGTGTAGATGTGCAGCGCCAGCCCGCGTGGGCCGGATTCTACCTGCAGATCGAACGTGCCGTCACGGAGTTGGCCCGACACGATGACGGTCTCGTCATCGTCCACCATCGTGTAGGCGGCGCGCCCCTCCTCGTCGGGCACGATGTGCAGTGTCAGGGGATCAAGCGGTACCTCGTCCACGTACTGCATGGCCGGACCCTGCGGCACTGCGTAGCCGCCGCGATAGAAGAAAGGCACGCGGTCCAGGCCGGCCTGGTAGTCGAGCCAGCAGGGGCCGGTTATGAGTTCGCCCGTCCAGCCGTCGGCCCACAGTCCGGCGGGCAGGTAGATTTTGCGTTCATCTTCTTCGGTCAGGATCGGCGCCACCAGCACGGCCTGGCCAAAGAGAAACTCGTCCTCGACGTTGAAGGTGGTCGGGTCGTCCTGGAACTCGTAGACCAGCGGGCGCAGAACGGGCAGGCCGGCCCGGGCGCTGTGGTGGGCCTCGCTGTAGAGGTAAGGCAAGAAGCGGTAGCGCAACTCGACCAAGCGGCGGAAAATCTCCTGTGTCTCCGGCTCGTAGTTCCAGGGCTCACGGTAGCGTGGCCCGCCACCGTGCAGCCGCATGTGGGAGTTGAAGATCCCGAACTGGGTCCAGCGCACGTAGAGCCGGTCGCTGGGGGTGCCGGTGAACCCACCCACGTCGTTGCTCCAGAAGGTGAACCCGCTCAGCCCAAGGCTGAGGCCCCCGCGCAGTGAACATAGTATGTTCTCAAAGGTGGATGAGTTGTCGCCCGACCAGTGCACCGGGTAACGCTGCGAGCCAGCGTAACCGCTGCGCGCCCAGATGATACCCTGGCCAAAGTATTCCTTGGTGACCTCGAAAGCGGCCTGGTTGTAGAGCAATGGGTAGAGGTTGTGCATCTCCCGGCCGGAGTAGGCCTGGTAAGACTCGTAGTCGCGGACGTGCTCGCCGAAGTCCACCTTGATGACCGCCGCCCCCAGTTCAAAAAGCCGCCGCAGTTGCGCCTGGTACCACTGCACGGCCTCGGGTTTGGACATGTCAATCGTGCGCGCTTTGAAGAGCAGCATGTCAAAGTTGCCCCCCTCGGCCAGCACGCCCTTCTCCTGCGCTTCCTCGAAAATGTCCAGGTGCTCGCAGACGTAGGGCCACTGCCACAGGCAGACGCGGAAGCGTTTCTCCCGCAGTTGGCGGAACATGCCGGCCGGGTCGGGGAAGCGCGGCCCGAAACGGTAGTCGCACTGCCACTCTCCCTCGAACCAGTTGGTGTCCACGTTGATCACGTCGGCCGGGTAACGTTCGGCGCGCAGCCGGCGGGCCGTCTCTATGACCTCTTCCTGGCTGTCGTAACTGATGCGCGAGACCCACAGCCCGAACGACCACTTGGGCGGCACGGGCGACTTGCCGGTCAGGTCAGTGTAATCGCTGGCGATCTTTTTGAGCGACGGACCGTAGAAAAAGTAATAGTCGAGGCTATCTCCCTCAGCCATCAGCAGGTTGTGGACGTAGGAACGGCTGCCGACGAAAAATGTCATGGGCAGGACGTGGTTGACGAAGACGCCGTAGCCGGCGGTGCTCATAAAGAAGGGAATATTCTTGTAGGTGCGGCCACTGGTGTTGCCCAGGCCGTCAATGGCCCATAACCCCACCGTCTGCCCGCGTTTGTTAAGTGTGGAAAACCGCTCGCCAAAGCCGTAGATCGCCTCGCCGGGGGCCAGCGTGAAGTTCTCCACCGCGAAGTCCAGCCCTATCTCATCGTCGTGGATCAGGCCGGTGGGGAAGGAGTCGAGTACCGTCGAAAAGAGCGTCTTCTGCCGCCCGCCGACCTCGGTCACTTTGTGCCCGGCGGTGTCCAGCACCTCGGTGCGAAAGTCCTCGCGGTACACCTTGAGGCACAGCGCGCTGGTGCGCAGCAGGTAATGGTCGGGGTGCTCTTCGAGCGTGACCTCGAGCCCAGGGTCGGCGATGTCACCAATGACCATGGGGGTGACGTTATCGGGCACGCAGTCGCCCGTGGCCAGGCGCACCCGGTAGGCGCCAGCCTGCAGGAAGTCTATGCGCCAGGTCATCTCGATGTAGTTCATTTCATCGTCGGTGACGTAGGTGTGATCCATCTCCATACGACGGTTGTGGTAGACGTCGTAGCCGCGAGCGCGAAAGAGAAAACTGTTGCCTCGTCGTTCGCGGAGGTTCACTCGCAGCACACAGGCCGCCGTGCGGGGTGGGGCACCAAAGAGGTCAAAGACGTTATCAAAGTTGATCGCTTTCCGGTCGAGGGGATGGTCGCTGAGGCCGACGTAGGTGTTGGGCGTGGGCAGGCTGGGCGGGTGCACGGGCGGCGGGTTGAATAAGTTCACCAGCCGGGCCGCCAACCCCGTGTCGCCGCCGACGTGGATGCGTCCGCGCAGGAGGGCGCTGCTCAAGTCCAGTTCGCCGGACAGGAGACGGTCGAGTACCGGACGGGGAACGTCCACGTCGAAAAAGTTACCCGCCAGGGCTGGGGAAAGAGCCTGCTCTGCCTGTCCTGAGCGTAGCCGAGGGGAGATTAGTCGAAGGGCGTCGTCGTTGAGCGCCAGGGTCAGCGTGCGGGTGTGGTCGGGCTCAAGGATGTTGATCCGGATGCAGCCGCGCACACCGGCCAGGTCACGGTCGAGCCGGCGCAGCAGGTCAAAAACGGGCTTGAGCGACAGGCCGGACTTGGGCTGCTCCTGCGGTGATGGAGAACTGTCCGGGCTTTGTTGAATCGCCCGTAGTGCGTCCTCCTGCAGGGCCAGCCAGTCCCGGCGCTCCACGATCAGGTGCAAGCGGGGAACGTCGTAATCGCTGCTGCCGGGGAAAAGGGAGCGAGGGCCGAGTTTGATCCGCACCTGCCGCTCCAGCCGTCCGTTGTCCAGCAGTGAGAGCCAGACGGCAAAACGGCCGGGCAGCAACCGGGCGACCAGTTGCAGGAGGGCGATCTTGAGCCTGCCCGCCGGGGAGAATAGCACCGCGTCCGGTGTGAGGTTACGGACGGTCCTGAGTGTTTCGGCTTTGTTCATTCCTCCTTCTTCCCCAGTCTACTCCAGGCCTTTGGCCCTATCAATACGAGGCCGTAGATCACCATCAGCAGCCCCGGCGTCATGAGCGATTTGATTGCCTGTGAGGCGTTCTGGCGTACACCGGAAAGGGCAAGAGTCAACGTCACGCTGACCCACAGCACGGTGATGACCACGTCGAAAGCGGACAGTTTCCTGCGCTTGAGAGAGGACCGCTCGGCCCTGGTCGCGGCATCGGCAGACATTGATGCTTCTTTGCGGCTCAGACTGAAGGCAATCGCCCCGTTGGGACACTCGTCGGTGCACTTGAGGCAACGGATACAGTCCAGGCTGCGCACCTCGCCGTGGGCCTTGAGTTCGCCCATCACGTCCACCTCCATGACGCAACTGCGGTTACATTTCCCGCAACCGATACATTCGTCGTTCACCAGTCGCACCTTGCCCAGACTCACCCTGCTGAAAACCTTGAGCAACGCGCCGATGGGGCACAGGTAGCGGCACCAGGCCCGCCGGCCGAAGATAAAGAGGAGCACCGGCCCAAACGTGATCAGTGTTATCAGGATGGAGATGCCGGTCTGCTGGCCGCCCCATGGCTCGACATCGGCCAGCCGGAACGTGAAGGTGGCCGGGAAGCCTTGAAGAATCCATTTCTCCAGCAAGGCGCTGTAAGCCTTTATCGCCAGGCCAACGAAGGGTAAAATTCCCAGGTAAAGCAGTATCCGGCGCGGAATCTTGATCTTAAGCCTGCCAATCCCCCACTCGATCAGGTCCAGGTAGCCCCCGAACCAGCAGAACCAGCCGCAGAAAACCCGCCCCAGGAGCAACGCCGAACCGAACACCAGCATCCAGAAGATGAACCCGGCGTTAATCACCCCCCGCGAGAGGCCGGAGAAGAGCGCCTCAATCCCGATGCTGCCCACAGCGTGGATGCCCAGGACATACCACGTGACCAGATGCACAGTCACCAATACCATCAGCAAGACCCTGCTCAACGTACGCCATTTCTGCATGTCTCTAACTCCAGTTTTCTAGTCTCCAATCTCTAATCTCCATTCTCTATTCTCTAATCTCTATTCTCTAATCTCTATTCTCCATTCACCGGCAACGTGAAGGTGAACTCCGTCCCGCGACCGACTTCACTCTCCACCGCGATCCGCCCCCCGTGGGCTTCGACCAGTTGCCTGACGATAGCCAGCCCCAGCCCCGCCCCACCGGGGGCCCGCGACCGTAACTTGTCGCCCCGATAGAAGCGCTCGAAGACGTGCGGCAAGTCCTGGGGAGCGATGCCCACCCCCGTGTCCCGGATGCTGACCTCAACCCACTGACCCTCGACTTGGCCAGTAACGGCGATCTCTCCGCCCGGCCCTGTGTGGGTTAGCCCGTTGTTGAGCAGGTTGCGCAACACCTGGCCGGTCCGCTGGGGGTCAACGTCCACGAGGGGTAGGTCCTCCGGCAGGTCAACCTGCAACGTTATTTCCTTGGCCGCCGCCCGGGGACGGGCTGCCTCGACTGCCCTATCCACTACATCGGCCAGGGCCACCGGCCGGCGCTCCAGCCGCAACTGTCCTGCCTCGGCCAGGGATAGCTCCTGCAGGTCGTCCACCAGGCAATTGAGAAGTATAGCCTCTTCGTAAAGAGAGTCAATAACGCCCCTATCCGGTTCCACCACGCCATCCTGTAATGCCTCCAGGTAGCCCCGGATGTTGGAAAGAGGGGTGCGCAACTCGTGAGCCACATCGGTTACCATGTTGCGGCGCAGTTCTTCGAGTTGGGCCAGTCCGTCGGCCATCCGATTGAAGGCTCGGGCCAGATCGCCGATCTCGTCCCGGGACGTGATCGCCAGACGCTGGTTCAGGTCCCCCGCCTCCATTCGTCGTACGGCTGCCGTCAGCGCCTCCACCGGCGCGAGGATGCGGCGCGAGAGACCCAGGATGAGCAGTATAGCGCTGAGGCCGGCAGCCACGGCGATCAGCAGCAGGGCGCGGTTGACGGGCGCCAAAAACGTTTCGTTTCCTTCGGCTTCGCTCAGGACAGGCCCTGGAGCAGTGCCCCAGCCGAGGAGATTAGTGTAGAGTGCCCCCACCGTCGTTTCGTGGTATGTAATCAGCGTCGCCGGTTTGTCCCAGTCCTGTCTCACGGGCTGCCCGACCATTTCCCCTGCAGAGTCGGCAACGATCTGTCCCTCCTCGTCGGCCAGGACAATCCGTTCCCCTGTGATCTGCTCCATGCGCTCGACCTGAGGTTGCACGCCGGCCCAACTCTCGTTCTGGGCATAGTGTTGGGCCAGGAGCGTCTCGAAGCGCCTGTGGCTCATCATCCCCCCGTGTTCCTCGTAGCGAGTGAACATCCTGGTGGTGACCATAGTGCCAAAGAACGCCACGATCCCCACCGCTGCTACGACCACCAAAATGAGTGTCACGGTCAGGCGGAAACGAAGGGTGTGGAACATCTCAACTCTCGTCCTGATCCCCGCTGAACTTGTAGCCCACGCCGTAGACGGTCTTGACGTAGGTTGGTTGCTTGGGGTCTGCCTCGATCTTTTTGCGCAGGTTCTTCACGTGGACGTCTACCGTGCGTTCGAAACCCTCAAAATCGTAGCCGAAGACCCGGTCCAGAAGTTCCAGCCGGGTGAAGGCCCGCCCCGGTCGCCCCGCTGATCAGAACAACTTTACCGCGCAGCATATCAGACGTTGCATCCTCCCCGCTCTCCTGTCTCCTGCCTCTCACCTCACATTAACCCAAGGCGACGTCCAACGTCATCATCACCGCAAAACCGAGCATCGCCCCCATCGTCGCAGTATCCGTGTTCTTCTCCAACTGCGATTCGGGTATCAGTTCTTCAACCACCACAAATATCATCGCCCCGGCGGCAAACGCCAGGGCGTAAGGCAGAATAGGCCGCATCAGGATGACCGCTGCTGCGCCGAGAACACCCGCAATGGGTTCCACAATTCCAGACAACTGCCCATACCAAAAACTCTTGAGGCGAGACATTCCCTCCCGGCGCAGGGGAACGGAGACAGCAGCGCCCTCGGGGAAGTTCTGGATACCGATACCCAGCGCCAGGGCAACCGCACCGGCCAACGTTGCGGAAGGTAGATTAGCAGTTAACGCTCCAAAAGCAACACCTACAGCCAATCCTTCAGGTATGTTGTGCAGAGTGATTGCCAGCACCAGGAGAACACTTCTATGCCAACTCGTTTTCAGACCCTCCGCCTCCTCTATCGGAAACCCTATGTGGAGGTGCGGCAACAACTTGTCCACCAGCCAGAGAAATGCTCCTCCCAACAGAAAACCCGCCGTAGCGGGCATCCATGAAGGCAAGTTCGATTCCTCGGCCATTTCTATCGCCGGCGCCAGGAGCGACCAGAAACTCGCGGCGATCATCACTCCCGCAGCGAACCCCAGCATACCGTCTAACACTTTCCTGTTGATACTCTTGAAAAGGAAAACCACGCCGGATCCTAAGGCGGTTACGAACCAGGTAAAGCCGGTGGCTAACAACGTCTGCAATATTGGGCCTAGATTTTCAAACCATTGAATTGTCATTATTCTCTCTCGTCCTTCCAGCCCGCAGGGCTGGTTTCCATACCGGTCATAAGCTCCTAGACAAAAAGCGGCGCCATTTCCAGTTTCGTTACCATCTCTTCCATCGCTTCTTCGGGCGGGGCTGATTGGAAACGGCTGGCGGCGCCCAACACTTTGGGGAGCAGGTGGATGTCACCCACTGTGTTCAAGAAAATGCCCGGTCGGCCCAGCACCCAATGTACTGCCCTGTCAACATCGGCTTGACCCTCGAGTGGTTCGTACCAGGTGTTGCGGGTCTGTGGCTCATCACCCCACGGTCTGCGGACAATGGACTTGATGGTCTGCACTGCCACATTCCGCTCCTGACAGATGGCTGTAAGCGCCTCGAAATCGGCGGCGTACTGAGGATTCTGCATCAGTAGATAGCTGTAGGGCAACAGCACCGAGTCAAAGTCAAAACGCTCCAGGCTACGCTTATGCATAGCAGCGACAGTTAAACCGTGGCCCGTCACGCCCAGGAAGCGCACCAGTCCTTGCTCACGGGCCTCAATGAACGCCTCCAGCGCCCCGCCTGGCCCCATCGCTGTCTCCCAGTCCTCCGGATCCACCAGGACGTGCATCTGCCAGAGATCCACGTAATCAACGCGTAGCCGCTCCAACGAACAGCGCAGTTCGTCCCAGGCTCCCTGACATGTGCGTTGTTCCGTCTTGGTGGCTAGGAAGAACCTCTGACGGTATCGCTCCATCCATGGCCCAATACGCAGCTCAGCTTCGCCGTACGAGGCGGCTGTGTCTATGTGATTGACGCTATATTCCAGTAGCACCTCCAACGTGCGGTCGGCCTCGGCCTGGGTCACCTGGCCGAGGCTGGCCGCTCCAAATAGGGTGCGTGTGCTTTTATGGCCTGTACGGCCGAACGGTTGTTTCTCGATCACTTTTCGACTCCTTTTACCTTCTGGCTTTGCGATTGACATTTTCAGATTCAGACGTCAACCCCCAGAAAGGAGCGCAGAATAAAGCCAATCAGGAAACTCAACGCCGCCACGCCGAGACTCAACCCGGTCATTTCGAGGAAGCGCTTCTTGAACGGCACGCCTTTGGCAACAGAGACATAATAGTTGAAGAAGGCAATAATCGCAACCGCAGCGGTCAGCGTACAGCCCAGGCAAACGTAAAAGTTCTCCAATACCAGATACGGCAGGATAAGAATGAGCACAGTCACAATGTACGCGCCGCCAGTATAGATTGAAGCCCTCACCGGGTTCTGACCAGTACCTTCGGACTTTGTAGAGAGGTATTCCGACGCCCCCATCGAGAGGGCTGCGGCGATGCCCGTGATCGAACCGATCAGCCCGATCAGCTTTGTATCTTGCAACGCCAGCGTGAGTCCGGCCAGCGCGCCGGTCAGTTCCACCAGCGCGTCGCTCAGGCCCAGCACGATGGAGCCCACGTAGCGCAACAGTTCCTCGTCCAGCAAGCCTATCAGAGCGGCCTCGTGCTCCTGTTCATCTCGAATGATGGCCTCGGCCTCCGGGAGTGTCTCGCGCAACAATTCGTAGCTCTCCTGGGCGCTCTCCTCGCCCCCCTCCATCAGCTTGATGCCGAAGGTAAAGCCGAAAATGCGGCTGATCAAGTAGTATTGCCAGATCGCCAGTTGGTCAGGCTTGATGTCCTGGTGGGTATAACTGCGCCAAGTGTGGTAGTGGCGGAGTTCGTCGGCGGCGATTCGCTCCAGAACCTGCCTATTTGCGGGGGATTTGATCGCCCTGGCCAGCCTCTTATAAATGTGATGCTCGGTGATCTCGTTTTTCTGATAGACCAGCAGTTGCGCTTGCAATCCCTTGCTGATATCCACTACTCCGCTAACATCGTTTTGCTCCAGCACTCCAACCACAGGAAATCTTTCCAACAAATCTGCGCCGTGGGGGGCTTGATCCAGATCGGCGGTCAGATCCACTCCAGCCGTGTGCAGAGCTTGATGTCGACCACCCTGCCACAGAAAACTGCGAGATACGTCATATACCTTGCCCTCGTAGGCTATGAAGGCAGGTGCCCTGTCCTTGCCATTGTATTGAGCGAGTTCCTTTTTCGTCAACCTTCGCATTTCCAAGACCTACCGAGGGCTTGGGGGGAGGCCCTTACTGACACAGGGCCTCCCCTTGCCCTATTCTGACCTTATCAGAGTGTTTGGAGCGTCGCCTGGGCTCTGGTCATCTCCAGCCCGCCCGATAGTGAAACCACAGGGCTCAGCCAGTAAAGCACCGCGGGCTCACCTCAGCCCCGAAGGGGCTTGGCTTTTGAGCCGGAGGCTTGAGCATAGCAGAGCCTCCGGCGAGCCGGTGCTACTACGGCGGAAGTGCTTTGGACTCCTAAACGTTCCCTGTCTACCTCAGGAACTTGGATACGAAGGGAGAGGTCTCCCCGCGGCGCAGGAAGTGGCCGGATGGCCCCTCACCCAGGAACTCGGAGAACCACGATTCGTGCTCTATCTCCTCATTGAGGATCGCCAGAGCCAGGTCGTAGGTCCGATGGTCCTTGCCGGCGGTTATGTTGCAGATATGGGGGTACCCACGCACGGCGCACCGTTCGGCTGCCACCAGCACCGGCATCATAGCCTTGATGTCAGTGGGGTCCTCAGGCAGATTGGCCGGCGGGCAGGCCGACATATCATGGAACTCCTTCATGTCGTCTGGAAGTCTGCCCCCTAGCTCGTAGATGCGAGGGATCAGGGCTTCAAAGTGATTGCGATCCTCGATGCGGGCCGTCTCGGCGATCTCTTTGATGCCCTCCCCTTCCAGCCCAATCAGGTTCACCCGTAGAATTGTGTAGTAGTAGTAGGTGGTGAGCTCGGCGGCTGCATTCTTGACCAACAGTTCCAGCAGTTGGTCAACGTCCACCCCTGCCCTTTCTACCATTTCTCGTGTTACTTTGGCCATGATTTTCTCCTTTTTAGCTTAATCTATGGAATTAACTTACACCAATCTCCTTGCTGCTCTCCCACAGCCCGTGCAGATTGCAGAAGGAGAGAGCGCGCAGCATGCCCGGTTTATCAACCTTCAGCGATACGCTCGCCCAGGGTGTTGTAAACACATCTCCCTCGCCGTGGCCGTTGAACTCAAAGCGGCCTACCTGGTAAGGGAACTTGCTCCCCTCCGGCTGGAAGTAGAGCGCGATCCAACCGATGTGGTGCTCGGTGGTGTTGGGATGAGCGATCTCCTTCCCCACACTGACCTGCACCTCAAAGACCTCGCCCGCCTTCACCATGTCTGGGCACTCGATCACCGGCGCGTGCTTCTCCTTTTTCCAATCCGCGGTCTGAATTGTGCTCGCTAATGTCATTTTCATCTCCTCTCTTTCATCAATTCTATGTCCTCAAGGAGGGCCTGCAGGTCCTCCTCGTGCTCGATCTCGTCCGTCATAATCTGCAGAGCCATCTCATACGTCACCGGGTCGGCATCTTTGGTGAGTTCTACCAACTGCTGGTAGGCCCCAATGGCGCATTGCTCGCCCTTGATGTTCTGATCCAGCAGGACCTCCACGTAGGGATCCTCGGGAGCCTCGTACCCGCAGTTGGTCATCTTGTACCAGTCTTCAGGCTTGAGCAGCGGCGTGCCGCCCAGTTGGAGGATCCTATTCGCCAGCAACTCCGCGTGCCCGAGTTCTTCGGTGGCGTGCTGGATGAGTTCGGCAGTCACTGCCCCCCTCATAGGCCCCTTGGCTACCTTGGCCCCTACCCAGTACTGGTAGTATGCCAACCACTCATCTGCAAGAGTCTTGTTGAGCACCTTGATGAGATTGTCTACGTCTATGCCTACGATCGCTCTTCCTTTTGTACCCATTTTGACTTGACCTCCTTTGATTGATAGTTTTGTTTGGGCGCAGGTTTCACTTCAGCGCCGCGATGATTGTCCGGCAAAAAGCGGGCAGATCGCTCGGCGTTCGTGAGGTGATCAGGTTGCCGTCCTGCACCACTTCTGCGTCAACGTAGGTGGCCCCGGCGTTGATCAGATCATCCTTGATCGCCGAGAGGCAGGTGGCCCGCTTGCCTTTCATAATGCCCGCCGAGATGGGCACCCACGCGGCGTGACAGATAGTGGCCACGATGCCGCCGCGCTCGAACACACTTCTCACCAGGTCGAGCATAGGTTGGTGGCGGCGCATCCGGTCGGGCGCGTAGCCGCCCGGCACGATGACGGCGTCAAAGTCATCCGCCGAGACTGCGTCGGCGGCCGCGTCCACTTTCACCGGATAGCCCAGTTTGCTGTGGTACTCCTGCACGCCGGGCATGCCGACGATGGTCACCTCGGCGCCGGCCTCGCGCATACGCAAGAGCGGGTACCACAGTTCCAACTCCTGGTAGTTGTCCTCAGCCAGAATGGCGATGTGTTTACCTTTCAGTTCCATACAAGTCTCCTTCTCAGTAATCTGCGGGCCAAGAAACCGGGTTTTTCGTACAGGAAGACCTCCCTGACAGCAGAATTTCGCCTGCAAGCAATACTACTTCGCCTGTGGAGCAACAAAAACCCGGTTTCTGGATCGCTGCCTCCCCTACGTCACCAGGCGGAACTGCTCTCGCTTCGCGCCGCAGACCGGGCACTGGTCGGGGACATCCCGCTCGGCGACGTATCCGCAGACCTGGCAGATGTAGTAGTCGTGGGTCTCGTCGCGCAACATGGAGTTCAACGCGCGCTTGTAGAGAGCAGCGTGACCCTTCTCCACGTCCCGTGCCTGGCTGAAAGTCAGCACCGCCGCTTTCTCCCCCCCCTCCTCCTCCGCCTCGCGGATGAACTGGGGATAGTAGACTTCGTTGACGGTGGTCTCCCGCTCGAAGGAGGACTGGAGGTTCTCCTCCGTGCTCTGTACCACCGCCTCACCGAGCAAGCGCAGGTGACGCTCGGCGTGCACCCCTTCAGCAGCCGCGACGGCGCGGAACAGTTTGGCGATCTGGGGATAGCCCTCGTCATCCGCCTTGCGGGCGAAAGCCAGCAGCCGATGGTGCGCCTTGGCCTCGCCGACGAAAGCCACGTATAGGTTGTTGCGCGTCTTCTTATCCATCGCCACTCTACGCTTCTCAGAATCGGACGCAGATTCGCGCAGGTCTACGCAGACAAAGTTGAAAAATCAGCGTGAATCAGCGTTCACCTGCGTCCCATTCAGGGATGGCCACGCTGGTTTCGTACCAAACTAGAAAGCGTTCTCCGGCTTCCAGCCTTCCCACACTTTGCCGGCCAATCCAACGCCCGGCTTGAGAGTCGGCTTGCCCGGCTGCCAGCCCGACGGCATGACCTCACCCGTCTCGCGCACGTGCTGGTAGGCCTTGATCTGGCGGATGAGTTCGCTCACGTTGCGCCCCACCGGCGGGGTCAGCACCTCCATCGCCTGGACCACTCCGTCTGGGTCAATCAGGAAGCGGCCGCGAACGTTCACCGAGCCATTGTACACATTGTACAAAGTGCCGATCTTGCCCCCCTGGTCGGAAAGCATGGGGTAGGGAACGCCTCCTTCCACCATTTTGGACAGTTCTTCCTCTTGCCATATCTTGTGGACAAAGACGCTGTCCACACTCACCGAGAGCACCTCTACGCCCAGTGCCTTGATCTCCTCGTACCTGGCGGCAACTGCCGTCAATTCGGTCGGTCAGACGAAGGTAAAGTCACCCGGGTAGAAGCACAACACTACCCATTGCCCTCTGTAGTCGGAGAGGGTGATCTCCTTTATCTCGTCTTTGTGATAGGCCCGGGCCGTGAAGTCCGGGGCTTCCTTTCCTACTTGCATCTCGCACCTCCCTTAAGATTGATGTAGCCCAACCAGCGTGGCCGTCCGTGCTACCCCTCCTGTTCTCCATTCGTAACGACACTTTCGGACACGGCGCGGCCCAGATCCCTACACTTGGCCAGATCGCTCGTGCCCGGCGTCCTCCTCGCCCGCACTCCTTCACCTGTCACACGCACGCCCTGGCCTCTCAAAGCCCGCACCATGATTCCCGGTGCCTCCCCGCTCCAGCCGTAGGAGCCAAAAGCGGCCCCCACCCTGCCTTTCAGAGGGACTTTGCTCAAACCGGACAGGAGCCTCTTCATAGCCTGGCTGGGCTTGGTGTTGTGGGTCGGCGAGCCCAGGATGACGGCATCGGCATCAGCCAGTTCCCCTTCGCCTTCCCCGACCCGCTTGAGGGCGACTTCCACTCCCCCCACCGACTTCGCCCCTTCGGCCACGGCGCGGGCCATCCGGCCAGTGTTGCCTGTGCGAGTATCGTAAAGGATGAGCACCTTAGACATAGAGTGACCTCCTTGTCTCACCTCATTTCCAGCCCTGTGACCGGCTAGAAGGTGACGAACTTCTCCTTCTTCGCTTTGCACAACGGGCACTCGTCCGGCGGTTCGCCCTCGCCGGTCCAGCCGCAGACGGAGCAGACGTAGACCTGTCCCACCCCCGCGTCCTTTCCAGCCTCCACGGCGGTCTTGGCCCCGCCGTACATCACGGCGTGGATCTTCTCCGCCTCCAGCGCCCAGGCATTGGAACGGATGGCGGCCTTCTCCTCCTGCAGTTCGGCCACCGCCAGGAAGGCGGGATACATCTCCTCGACCTCATAAGTCTCGCCGCCGATGGCGGCTTCCAGGTTGGCCGCCGTCTTGCCCAGGTTCTTCAACGCCTTGAAGTGGCCGGTGGCGTGTACCTGCTCGGCGTAGGATATGGCCCGGAAGAGTCGCGCCACGTTCGGGAGCCCTTCCCGCGCCGCCTTGTCGGCGAAGATCAGGTATTTCATGTGTGCCTGGCTTTCGCCTGCGAAAGCCGCTTCCAGATTCGCTTGTGTCATCTTGTGCATCAACCTACCTCCTCGAAATGTCATTTAGTATGCTAACGCTCTCAGATCAAAACCCTTGTCCAGCAGTCGCTCACCGTAGGCCGAAACGTCGCGCCCTGTGGCAATCAACTGCTTCACGGGCCGGACGCTCTGCGTGTCGCCCAGCAGGATGGCGCCGACGATCTTGCCGTCGCGCAGCGTCAACCGTCTATACACACCAGCCGCCGCGTCCACCTTCCGCAGGATGATGAACTCGTCGCCCGTGGCCGTCGCGTCGCCCAGGCAGGTCAGGTCAATGCCAACGATCTTGAGCGTGTTGGCGGGTGTGGTGCCGCTGTAGGTGGCGCTGCCACCGGCGACCATGTTCGCCGCAGCAACCTGGGCCTGCTCCGTGGCGGCGGGGATGATCCCGTAGACCCGCCCCTCGAACTCTGCCGCGTCTCCGGCCGCGTAGACGTCGGATCCGCTGGTACGCAGTTGCTCGTCCACGACCACACCCCGGTTCACCTCCAATCCGGCCTCCCGCGCCAGTTCGACCCGCGAACGAATGCCGGTGGAGACGAGCACCAGTTCGCCATTCACCACGCGCCCGTCCTTGAGCCGCACGCCCGTCGCGTGCTCGTGGCCCAGGATAGCCTCGGTGGCAGCGTCGGTCAGGATGTGCAGACCTTGCGCTTCCAGGAGCGCTTGCAGGACTTGTGCCCCCTCTGCGTCCAGTTGGCGCGGCAGCAGATAGGGAGCGAACTCAATCACCGTCGTCTCTAGGCCAGCGGTGCGCAGCGCCCGCGCCGTCTCCAGCCCCAACAACCCGCCGCCGATGACCGCTGCACTGCGAACGTCACGGGCGTAGGTTTTCATCGCCAGTGCGTCATCAAGCGTGCGCAAGGTAAAGACGCCCTCTCTGGCGGTGCCCTCGAAAGGGGGGACAAAGGGGCGACCGCCTGTGGCGAGCAGAAGGCGGTCGTATTCCACTGATTTTGCTGGGGCCGGTCTCCGACCGTGCCCCTCCAGGGTAAGGCGATGGGCGGCGGGGTCGAGCGAAGTGGCTCGAACTCCCAGGTGCAGGAGGATGCCGCGCTCGGCGTACCACTCCGGCGGTCGAAAGTAGAGCACGTCCTGCTCGACCTCACCGGCGATGAACTCCCACAGCCGCGGGCGGCGGTAGTAGGGATAGGGCTCCGCGCAGAAGATGTGCACTTCGGCGGACGGATCGGCCCGCACGATTGTCTGCGCCGCCGTTATGCCCGCGACGCCGTTGCCTACAATGACGTATCTTCTCATTGGTTTCCTTCCTGCTCCTACTGCAAGTTCAGAGCAGCGTGTTTCTCCGCGATGGTGGCCGCCAACTTATCCAGAGCCTCGAAATCCCCATCCCTGGGGTGACCCTTAACGATGACCGGATCCAGCATCTCCACCTTCAGATTGGGGATCAGGCCCGCGAGTTGCTGCACCATCTTGCCGCCCCAGCCGTAGGAGCCGATGATGGAGACAAACTTGACCTTGGGCCGCAGGGCGTTCGCCAGGTAGGCCGCGTAGACGACGTTCGGATGTGCGCCGGTCAAGACGGTGGGCGATCCGATCACGATGGTGGCGGCGTCTACCAGCGCCATCGCCAGTTTCCCGATGTCGGTGGCGGCCAGGTCGAACCGTTCCACAGTCACACCCTTTTCGACCAGACCATCCAGCAGGTAGTCCACCATCGCCAGGGTGCTGCCGTGCATCGAGATATAGGGCAACACGACGATGTTCTTCGGGCCGCCGAGGACCCAATCGCGATACGCCTCCAGAATGAACTCAGGCCGGTCATACATCGGGCCGTGGCTGGGGGCGATGAGGGAGATCTCGTACTCCTGCACCTTTTTCAGGTTCTTCTCGATGATCTTGCGGAACGGCATCATGATCTCCGCGTAGTATCGCTTGGCCGCCTCGTAGACCCGCCCCTCGTCGGTGACGTACAGGTCGGTGGTGGCCAGGTGCGAGCCGAAGAAGTCGCAGGGGAAGAGGATTTTGTCCTCCCGTAAGTAGGTCAGCATTGTCTCGGGCCAGTGAACCCACGGCGCGTGGATGAACTCGAGCGTTCTGTCACCCAGCGACAGCGTTGCGCCATCGTCCACCGCGAGAACGCGATCCTCCGGCGCCAGCAGCAGGTCTACCAGCATTCCCTTGCACTTGGGCGTGCAGACAACCTGCGCTCCGGGGTATCTTTCGAGCACCTGCGGCAGCGTGCCCGAATGGTCCTGCTCGGCGTGGTTAGCGATCACGTAGTCAATGTGCTCGACGTTCAGTTGGCTCAGACGGTCGAGCAGAACGTGTGACGTGGCGGGGTCAACTGTGTCTATCAGCGCCGTCTTCTCGCTCCCCTGGATCAGGTAAGCGTTATAACTGGTGCCGTCGGGAAGTGGGATGAGGTTGTCAAACAACCGGCGATCCCAGTCAACGGCCCCCACCCAGTAGATACCATCCTTGATCTTTCTCGGCTTCATCACCTCACCTCACTCCACTTTCTCGAACATGTCCTTGCCCACCCCGCAGTCGGGGCACACCCAATCGTCGGGCAATGCCTCGAAGGGCGTGCCTGGAGCGATCCCGCTATCGGGGTCGCCCTCCGCCGGGTCGTAGACGTAACCACAGACCGTACATTCCCACTTGTCCATTTTTTTCCTCCTGGTCAGATGTTCTGGCCTGTCTCTGATCGAGCCAGGGGGGCGCGGTCGGAGACCGGCCCTAACCACCTTTCGGATGAATCTAGTTCTCTTGAGCCTGTAGAACAGATTGGTTCAAGTCTTTGATCAAGGTGTCCACATTGATCCCGTGAACCTGTGCACCCGCGCGGATGTTCTCAAAACGCGCTATCGCGCATCCAACGCACCCCAGGCCATGCCTCAGAAAGACATTGACCGTGCCGGGGTATTTTCTAACGACATCGCCAATTGGCATGTCCGGCGTGATCACTCTTTGGTCTTGCATTTGGTCCTCCATTTCTATGTCTTCTC
>JAUWOI010000401.1 GCA_030612185.1 Anaerolineae bacterium | reverse complement strand
TTATCCGTTTGCTCGGCCTGGATTGTCAAATCCAGGCTAAAGGGAGGCCAAACTCGCCCAATCTGGTCTGTTCAGCCGCCGGATCTGGCGATCCGGCGGGAGCAGAATCGGTCTGGAATTATAAATGCGTTCGCCCTGGGCCATCGGGTGATTTGTGCCGCAGATTTCATGGGGCGTCCCCATCGCCTGCTCGAGGCCTGGCGCGAGCAATTGTACGCGGAGATGCCGGTTCCAAAAGGGTGGCACGAAGCCTATGCCCGTGGCGACGCCGATACTCGCCGCTATCCAGATTATGTGTCTGTGGAGGGCATGACGTAGCAGTGCGCACCAATGAGAGGAATAGATGTCCCAGTTTGCAGGACTCGCCAGGAGGATAGAGTGAACACAGTCGGTAGAGTAACTAGAAGGATCAGAGATTTCATCTACAGGCAGAAACACAATTATCGGGTGGGCGTGGCGCGCCTCTCCGCGGACAAGTTGCTAGTCGGCCTCACCAGTCAATACCGTGCGATATATACTGTGGGGTTGGGGGCCGATTCTGTGCAACTGGGGTCTCTCAGCAGCGTGGGCGGCGCGATCAGTGCCCTCATTTCTGCACCCGCAGGATGGCTGATGGATCGCCACGGCATTAAACGATTTTTCCTGCTGGCGGTCGTCTTAACAGCAGGAGGGAGCTTGCTCTATGCGCTAGCACCTGATTGGCGCTTGCTCGTTGCGGCGGCTATCCTTGCCTCCATCGCCGTAAGCCTGAGTAACACGGGGTGCAGGGTAATCTGCGCCGATTCGGTACAGAGCAAAGATCGAGTGACTGCGCAGAATGTCTGTAGCACACTGGCTGCGATAGCCGGCATGATCTCGCCCCTCGTCGGCGCCTACCTGGTGACAGTTTTCGGAGGCATGACGGTTGAAGGTATTCGACCCTTGTATTATCTCCAGTTCGCGGGGTATGGCCTTATTTTTCTTCTCGTGGTCGTCCAACTGCGCGAACCTCAACGGGGACAACTCGCTGATGCGGAAACCAGGTTCGGTTTTATCGCTGATTTCCGTCACCTTTTCGAGGGAAGGGATAACCTTCGGAGATGGATAGCCATTTCCGCTCTTACCTCATTTCCTATGGCCTTGTTTTGACCGTTTGTTCAGCTGTACGCCCACGAGATCAAGGGAGCGGATCAATACCTTTTGGGCGTAATGGCGAGCGCTACAGTTGTAGCGCAACTCGTTTTCGGCATTCCTGTGGGCCGGCTGGCGGATAAAATTGGGCGAAAGCGCATCATCTATTTGCTCACACCGCTGTGGTATGCCTCTAACCTATTTCTTGCTTTCTCTCCCAGCCCGATCACGCTGGTGTTATCGGCGGCTCTTTTAGCTTTTTATTCCATCTCGTTGGGCGCTACAAACGCCATGACCCTGGAACTTGTTCCGCTTGAGCAGCAAGGGAGGTGGGGAGGACTGCTTGGCATGTTTACCGGGTTGGTCACGATTCCTGCCCCCATCATTGGGGGGCTTATATGGAGGGAGATTGGCCCTATGTACGTCTTTGTCATTCCCATAGTCTTCGACCTCTTCCTTAGAATCCCTCTGTTGGCCACAGTACCGGAGACATTGGGAATGGAACACCCTATTCAGAAGAGAGGGCTGAAATGATTCATCCCACGTTCGAGAACCACTGCATCGTGTCCTGCGGGATGTTGCGCCCAGAGATGACCCGTCTGATGGAGACCGGTTTTCTGAATCCACGCCGGATCCTTTTCACGCCGCCGGGCCTGCACGCCTTGCCGGATAAGCTGGAGGAGCACCTTCTCAATAGACTAGCGCAGGCCCGGGAATCGTGCCCCGACCACAAGATCATCGTCGTATATGGAAAGAAGTGCTATATCAGTACTGATGAGCCGCTCAAACGAGTGGACTCGATCTTGCAGGCAGCAGGCCAGGGAATCGTCAGGGTACAAGGGGACTACGGCTACGATATGCTGGCCGGCTTTGAGGACCGACAGCGCATCAGTGGGGGAAGGCAGGACAAGACCCTCTGGTTCACACCGGGCTGGCTCAAGCATTGGAAGGTCATCTATCAGAAGTACTTCGGCTGGGATAGCGCTGACGCTAACGCGAACTTTCCGGGATTCTACGACAAGATCATCGTCCTGGACGGTCTTGGTCTTGCCGAGAAGTACATGATTCAACACGCCGAGGAGATTCTGGAACTGTTTGACTGGACCGGTCTGGAGGTGGAATTTCACCCTATCACCCTCGACCGTTTCAAGGGACTGCTGGTGGACAGCCTATTGCCTTCAGCAGACGAGGAGTTGGAGGAAACGTGATAACGGCACAAGTCAGCCTCTATCCGCTGCGGCAAGTCTCGATAGAGCCAGCCATCCGCGAGGCGGTGCGTGTTTTTCGCCAACACGGAGTGGAAACCCGCCTCGGCGAGATGAGCACTCTGGTGTGGGGGGAGGAGCCAGCGGTCTTCGCGGCTCTGCAAGAGGCATTCCAACAGGCCGCAGAAAGCGGAGACACGGTAATGGTGGTCACACTCTCCAATGCCTGCCCTGCCCCCGCGAGTACTCGTGGCGGTGAGCCAAGCCGAAGGGCCTGCCCGTCGCCGGAGGGGCCCTGAAGTGACCTCCGGGAATGTAGCCTTCGACGAGCGCGCCGCCGCGCACTACAAAGCCTGGTACGAGACGTCGGAGGGGCGCCGGGCCGACGAGTTGGAGAAGGCCGTTCTGGGCTGGTTGCTGCAAGGCTTTCCCGGATCGGGCAGCGTGCTGGAAATCGGATGCGGTACGGGTCACTTCACCCGTTGGCTGAACGACGAGGGGCTGGTGGCAGTAGGATTGGACCTCTCGCCGGCCATGATGGCGCAGGCACAAGCATTGGGCGGTGTTCCTGTGGTGCAGAGTGACGCGCGAAGGCTCCCCTTCGCCGACGGTGTGTTCGACCTGACGGCGCTCATCACCACACTGGAGTTCCTGGAACAGCCGCAGGACGCACTGGCGGAAGCGCTACGGGTGACCCGACGTGGAATGCTCCTGGGCGTGCTCAACTGCTGGAGCGTGCTCGGCCTGCAGCGCCGATTGGCGGGGCTCTTTCACCAAACCGTCTACGACGCGGCCCATTTCTACGGCGTGGGGGAGTTGAAGCGGCTGCTGCGGTCGGTCGCTGGTGGAAAAGCGCACATCGTGTGGCGCACCACTCTGTTCCCTCGCGGCTGGCCGTGGTCGCAGGCTCGATTGTCCTGGGGAGGCTTCATCGGGATGGCATTGGTCGTGAGTGATGGGTTTCGGGAGGTGGGATGATGGACGAGCAGACAGTATGGGTAGACGTGGCTCGCTGCACGGGCTGTGGCGCGTGTGTGGAGGTGTGCCCCGTCGGGGCCATCGCCCTGGTGGGTGACAAAGCCCGCGTTGACGAGGAGTTGTGTACGGGCTGTGGAGCCTGTATGGATGCCTGCCCGGAGGGCGCCATCCAGCCTGTGGCCCAGGGCGAGTTGATCCTCGCTCCAGAGCGACCTGCTCCCACCGTCTACCGGCCTAGCCCACTGGCGGAGACGGCGGGCGCGGCCATCGTCGTCGCCGGTACGGGATTGCTGATGAAGACTGCGGGGGCACTGGCGCGGGCGGCGGGCCGCTGGCTGACGCGGCGCCCGAAAGCGGCGGCGGGATCGCCTGTGAAGGACACGTCCCCGTCGGGCGGCGGGGGCCGTGGCGGGCGCGGGGGCCGTCGTCGCCGGCGGCGCGGAGGGTAGCGACGGAAATGCAGCCGGTACCTACCCCTTCTTCATCCGCCGGGTCGTGCGGGATATGGCGATCCAACCAGAAGATGCCATCCTTGATCTGGGATCGGGCAGCGGGCGCAACGCCTGCCTGACGGCCCGCTATCTCTCCGACCGAGGGCGAATTGCGGGATTGGACGTCGGTGTGGAGATGCTGGAGCAGGCCCGGCGATATCGAACCTCATTTTCTAATGGGAAGGAGGAATAGATGAAACTTACGGTGCAATACGTGGATGGCCTGCGTTTCCTGGCGGGGGAATAAGGAGCGTTCTATGCCAATCTACGAGTATCGCTGTCGTAACTGCAATGCGACGTTTGAGATGCTGGTGCGGGCTAGCACGACTGTTATTTGCCCGCACTGTGGCGGTTCGTCGTTGGACAAGTTGCTCTCTGCCCCCGTCATGTTGAGCGGGCGGACGGCCCGGCAGGCGGGACGCACATGCTGCGGTCGAGAAGAGCGGTGTGACACGCCTCCCTGCTCGGCGGGGGAGACGTGCCGGCATGAACTATAAAAAGGAGGTGAGTGAAATGGGTCAAGGTCGTGGAGGTGGTGGTGGTGGAGGTGGCGGACGTGGTGGTGGCGGTGGTGGTGGTGGTGCTGGCCGTGGCGGCGGACGCGGGCCAGGCCGGATGGGCGGTCCTAAGGCCGCCGGGCCTGGCGGTGGCTGTGTCTGCCCCAGTTGTGGGCACCGTGAGCCGCACACCGTTGGACAGCCCTGTTACCAGAAGAAGTGCCCACAGTGTGGCACACAGATGACGCGCGAGTAATTTGAAGCCCCCGCTAAATCACTTGCCGAAGGAGCACCTGTTTGTCATCGTAAA
>JAUWOI010000547.1 GCA_030612185.1 Anaerolineae bacterium | reverse complement strand
AGATGCGCCCGCTATTTCCCGGTGCGGCGAGCATCGGCGGGTAGACAGGGGGCTCCACCAGCACCTCATCGCCAGGCGCGCCGACGGCGTGACAGACTCTGTTGAATCCGGTCACCACGCCGGGGAGGAAGAATATCTCATCCGTCTCAACGCGCCAGCCGTACAACCGGGCCAGATGCTCCTGAATCACCTCGCAGAGGCTGTCTGGTGGTAATCCATAACCAAAGATGCCGTGCGCCACGCGTTCTTCCAGGGCGCGGAGCACCGGTTCTGGCACGGCGAAATCCATATCGGCCACCCAAAGGGGCAGTATATCCTCGTCATAATAGCGCCACTTGGCACTATCGGTGTGACGCCGGTCAATGATTTGATCGAAATCGCAGGACATGGTCTCTCTCCTACTCAACTTCCAGCACGCAGCACGTAAACACGGAATACACTCTTGTCACCCGTACAGATAGACTCTATCGCTCCAGGCCGTGCCGAGGGCGCTTCCCTGGCAACAGAAAGATAAGAGGCAACCCCAGCAGCGGGATGACGGCGCTGGCGGTGAATGCCAGGCGCAGCCCGAAAAGATCCCCTAATGCCCCCAGCACCACCACAACTCCTGAGCGAAGGACAAAACTCAGGGACATATAGACACCATTAGCCAGCGCCCGGTTCTCGGGAAGGCTCTCCTGTGCCAGGGCCATGATGGCCGGGGTGACGGATAGTGCGGTGAAGCCCATCACCAGCAGGAGGGGGAACTGGACCCATCCGGTCACGGCCAGAAAGATGAACATAAACAGCGGCGTCGTAAGCATGGAGACAAAGAGAACCAGCCGGCGGCCCAGCCGGTCGCTCATCGCGCCCCCCAGCATCGCGCCCACCATGCCCGCTGCTTCCAAGACCGAGAGGGAGACGTCGGCCAACCAGAGGTCGGCGCCCTCCTCACTCAGGAAGATAGGCAGGTAGGTGGTCAGCGCCGACATCATAAAGGAGCGTGCCACGATGATGCCCACCAGCGGGACTAGAAGTGGGCCCATGGCCTGCAACGCCTGCCGCCAGGGGAGCCCCCGCCCCTCGTTCAGAGGCCGCCCCGACACACCTTTGAGCCGGAGGTAGAGAATGGCCGAGGCCAACAGCCCGCCGATCATCAGCCACGGCGTGCCCCTCAGAGTCATGAACTGGACAGTGCTGGCGATCACGATCGGCCCCAGGGTGCGGCCTAACTCGCCGCCGACCATCCAGAAGCTCATCCCACGGCCCAGCCTGCGCTCGGAGAGATTGCCAGCCATCACCGGCCCCACGGCGTGTATGCTGGCGGAACTTACGCCGACCACCAGCAGAAGCATGGCCAGCGCGGCGTAACTTGGTGCCACGCCCAGCAGGCTCATCATCACAGCGGTCACTGCGGGGGCCAGGATGACACAATAGCGCAGGCTGACACGGTCGGCCAGGTGGCCGATGAAGGGCTGGAGCAGTGAAGGCCCCTGCATAAAGACGGTCAGCAACCCCGCTTCGGTATTGGAGAGGGAGAGATTGGCGATGAACGCCGGCAAGAGAGGAGCCAGGAAGGCAGTGTAGGTATCGTGCACCGCGTGACCGGCGCTGATGGTGAGCACGCGGTCCGTCTGGAATTGCTCGGCCTCAGTGGCCCGGGACATAGCCTCGGCTTGTAGGGCGCTCTCAGTGGTATCGTCCATGGTCGGCGGGATAACCTCGTGTGCAGTGGGTGCTCACCGGCCGTCAATCACCAGCGTCCGACGCCCGGTAGAAGGGCGTGCCAGTGAAGTGGCGCAGTGTATCCTTGCCATAGCACGCGTCACCGTAGCACAGGCCTGATCGTCTGGTGCGGGGCGCTGAGCGGTGAAGGCTGCTATGGGTAGTCCTTGAAGATCAGTGGAAAGTACAAGTAAATGCAAGGCTGTACGTTTACAACGATCATATTGGAGCCGCTATCCAGTGGCTCTCTGTTGCCAGCCTTATCAATTGCCTGCACTGCAAAGCTGTTCACGCACGCATGTGATAATGTGAAGAGGAACACACCGGACGATCCAGTTTGGGTCAAAACAGCGGCCCACTGCTCGCGAGGTGGGCGATGCCACCAGGTCGCGCCATTGACACCCGTCTGGGTATCCGTTGCCACCCACGTCACAGTAATCGTTTCTCCGACTGCAAACTCTCCGGTGACCGTGATGGTTGTTTGAGGTGGGGTCACATCCGGTGTCAGCAGGCCATCTACCGGCCCTTCGGTCGTGCCGGTGGGAACAGGCGAGGAAACGACGTCGTAATAGGTAGCGATAAGGGTCCCCCATGCAGTATCCTCCACAAATTGCAACTGGTCGCCAGAGTACATATCACGCAAACGCAGGTAGCGAGATATCACCAGGCTGGGTGTAATCGGTGAGGTTTCAGTGATGACGATGGGCAATTCCAAATCCTCACCCAGGGGCAGGAAGATGGAGAGCCCGTGTACGTCGTCCAGGTTCCATTCCCGGTCCAGTGCCATCCATGGGCTCCCACTGCGGTGCTCTTCGGCGACGATGGCCGCATCGAGTGCGGTCATTACGTTCTGAGCGGCCGCAACAACAGTGGGGTCAGAAAACTGTTGCGAGGCGCGTAGGGCAAAGTCGTACAGGTCCACAAAGCCGTCGGTGGCTGGTTCAATGTAGAAATCGCTATCGTAGTCAATTTTCTGCGCCGCGCTGTAGACCCCATGCAGGATCGTCGCCTGGTCAGGGCCGGCGAGCGTCTGGCTGATGGCAACAGCCAAATCGTTCGCAGCGGTCGCCACCGTTGGCAACGAGGCCAGATCAACCGCCGAGATGGTGAAGGGATGTTCTTGGGGTGGGGTACCGTCCGCATAGGCCTGGACCACAAGTTCCGCCATCTGGCGGGGCGTGGCGGTGGGTTCGATCCCCTGAATCGTCCGGAT
>JAUWOI010000237.1 GCA_030612185.1 Anaerolineae bacterium | reverse complement strand
GTTACCTCCGATATTACCGTATCATGCGCAGGGTAATTTGACAACCGCAAGCAGGCAGACATAAGATGTGAAACGTATTGCGTGAACGGAACACGCAACACGATCATCGCCATACAGCGACCCGACTGCACAACAGAGGGTCTGGAGCAGACAAATGTTTCCTTACAAAGGTTACACCGGCAAATGGCTATACGCAAACCTGACCACAGGCCAGATTGAGACCCGCGAGTACGACCCCGCGCTGGCCGAGGAATACCTGGGGGGCAACGGCTTCGGCACCCGCTTGTTGTGGGAGCAGGTCGGGCCGGAGGTGGCCCCGCTGGCTCCCGAGAGCCTCCTGGTCTTCGCTACCGGCCCCCTGTGTGGCACGCTGGTACCTAACGGCAGCCGGATGGAGGTGATCGCCAAGTCACCCCTCACTGGCATCTACGGCGACGCCAACGCCGGCGGCTTCTTTGGCCCCGAACTCAAGTTCGCCGGATGGGATGCTATCGTCGTCACCGGGCAGGCTCCCCGCCCGGTCTACCTGGCCATCGCCGACGGGCGGGCGGAACTACGCGACGCCGGTGACCTGTGGGGGCTCACCACCTCACAGACGGAGGCTGCCATCCGCCGGGCCTGGGGCGACCCGCAGGTCAAGACGGCCACCATCGGCCCGGCCGGTGAGAACCTGGTGCGCTTCGCCGGCATCCAGGTCACTCCCCAGCGCTCGGCTGCCCGCTGCGGGTTGGGCGCGGTGATGGGGAGCAAACAGTTCAAGGCTATTGCCGTGCGGGGCCACGGCCCCATCCACGTGGCTGACCCAGCCCGCTTCCACGACCTGGCCGTCGACTTTCACCGCCGCCTCCGCGCCAATCCGGTCTACCCTCCCGTCTCCGCTCATGGCACCCCCGGCATCGTCACGATGATGGACGCCCTGGGCCGCTTCCCCACCCGCAACTTCCAGATGGGCTCTTTCCCCCAGGTGGACGAGATCGGCGCCGAGGCACTGGAGGCGCGTGCCTTCGTCCGTCACCTGGCCTGCTTCGGCTGCCCCATCCATTGCGACAAACTCTATCGCCTTCCCGACGGCCCCTACGCCGGCATAGCCCTGGGCAGCCTCGAGTACGAGACGCTGAACTCGATGGGAGCCTGTGTCTGGAACGCCGACCTGGACAGCATCCTGGCCGCCAACCGTCTCTGCGACGCCCTGGGGCTGGACACCATCTCGGCCGGGCGAGCCATCAGTTTTGCCATGGAGTTGTGGGAGAAGGAGATCCTTAACCTGGACGACACAGGCGGGCTGGCCCTGCGCTGGGGCGATGCAGACCTGGTGTTGCGGCTGTTGGGGATGATCGCCCGGCGGGAGGGGTTCGGCGACCTGCTGGCGGAGGGTGTGCGCCGGATGGCTCAGACCATCGGGAGGGGAGCGGATGAGTACGCTATGCACGTCAAGGGGATGGAGATCCCCGCCCAGGATGGCCGCGCCCAGAAGTCAATGGGGCTGGCTCACGCCACCTCCAGCCGGGGGGCCGACCACCTCAAGGCCTTCCCCACCATTGACGAGACCGGCTACCCAGATGAGGCCCGCCGCCGCTACGGAGAGGTGTACCTCCCAGAGATGGCCCAGCCGCTGGCCACGAAGTATAAGCCAATGTTGGTCAAGGATGGTGAGGACTTCGGCGCAATCGTCGACTCGGTGGGGGTCTGCAAATCCGGCGGCACCTTCGTCTTCGCCGAATTCTACTGGCCCGACATAGCCGCCGCGCTGGAGGCAGCCACGGGGATGGAGATGCCCGTCGAGCGTTTGCACCGCATCGGCGAGCGCATCTACAACCTGCAGCGTTGCTACAACGTCCGGCACGGCATCACCCGCGCCGACGACCGCCTTCCCCGTCGCTTCACCGACGAGCCCTCCCCCTCCGGCAACGCCCAGGGACAGGTCATTGACCTGGAACCAATGCTGGACGAGTACTACCGCCTGCGTGGCTGGGACCCGGAGACCGGCTGGCCCACATCGGAGAAACTGCGCCAACTGGGGCTGGAAGAGGCTGTCGAGCGATTGGAGATTGGTGATTGGTGATTAGAGATTAGAGATTAGATACTAGGGAGCAGGAGGGAGCAGCGATGTCTGTAACCTTGATCTTGGGACAGATGCTCTGGGCCAACACGACGCAGCCGCCCCAACCCAACTGGGGAGTAGCAGTGGAAGGCAACCGCGTGGCTGCCATAGGCCCCCACGCCGACCTGCGCACCCGCTTCCCCGCCGCCGCCGTCGTGGAGGCCACCGATTGTATCATCACGCCCGCCTTCGTCAATGCCCACCACCACATGTACGGCGTGCTGGCCCATGGCATCCCACTGGAAGAGGCCCCGGCCGGATTCTGGCCCTTCCTGGAGGATTTCTGGTGGCCTCGGGTCGAGGATAGGCTGACGCACGAACTCATCGCCGCCGCGACCGACTGGGCCTGCCTGGAGATGATCCGCTCAGGCGTTACCACCTTTTACGACTGCCTGGAGGCCCCCTACGCCCTCCTTCGGCAGGCTCAGGACACCGCCCTTCGACAGGCTCAGGACACCGTCCCCGGCGCTCTGGAGGTGGAGGCCAGGGTGGTGCGCCGCCGGGGGCTGCGTGGGGTGCTCTCCTTCGAAGCGACCGAACGAGTGAGCGCGGAGAATGGCGAGTTGGGCCTGCGCGAGAATGCCGACTTCATAGACAGTTGCCGGGTGCAGGGCGATTTGGTCTCCGGGATGATGTGCTTCCATACCACCTTCACTTGCTCCGCTGGCTTCATCCGCCGAGCCTGCGATCTGGCTAACGAACACGGCGCGAAGGTGCATATGCATCTTTCCGAGGGAACCTACGAGCCAGAGTACTGCCTGTCTCACTTCGGCGTGCTCCCCGTGGTCTACTACGACCGGTTGGACGTCTTGGGCGAGGGCGTGTTGGCCTCCCAGTGCGTGCAGGTGGACGCCGAGGAGATCGCTGTCCTGGCCCAGCGTGGGGTGCACGTCTCCCACCAACCGCTCTCCAACTGCGAGGTGGGTGGCGGCTTCGCCCCGGTGCCGGAGATGCTGGAGGCCGGGATCAACGTCGCCCTGGGCAGCGACGGCTACGTCAACAACTTCTTCGAGGTGATGCGGGCGGCGGCGCTCATGCCCAAAGCCCGGCTGCGCGACCCCAGCGCGATGCCTGCTGGCGCCGTCTGGACAATGGCGACGCAGAACGGCGCACGGGCGCTGGGCTTTGACGACCTGGGCACATTGGCCACCGGTCACCAGGCCGACCTATTGCTGGTCGCCGCCGATCTGCCCACACCTCTGGCCCCCCATAACCTGGCCGACCAGTTGCTCCTCTGGCGCAATCCTCGGCACCTGCGCGGCGTGATGTGCGCCGGACAGTGGCTATTGCGCGATGGGCAAGTCGTCGGCGTGGACGAAGAGGCAGTGCGAGCGCGGGTGGCCAAAGCGGCGGCCCGTCTTTGGCAGACATAGTTTCAAGAAACCAGGTTTTTCAGAAAAAACCTGGTTTCTGCCCGATTTCCGCATCGAGGAAGTGCCATGGCTGATCTGCCCGTTACCCTGTGCGGCCTTAAACTGAAGAATCCTCTCATCCTGGCCTCCGGCCCGCTCTCCTGGAACGCGGAGGCCATTCGGACAGCCTTCGCTGCAGGGGCGGCAGCGGTGGTCACCAAGACCATCCGCCCCGAGCCCACAGTCAACCCCGTGCCTCACATCGCCACGGCGGGGCTGGGGAGCCTACTCAACACCGAGGGCTGGTCTGATCTATCGGCGGAGCAGTGGATCAAGCAAGAATTACCTTCGCTGGCCGGCCAAGAGGGGGTACTCATCGCCAGCACCGGCCACACCCCCGCCGAGGTGGCGCAACTGGCCGGGCCGCTGGCGGAGGCAGGGGCCGATATGCTGGAACTGGTCTCCTACCGGCCGGAGGATGCCGCGCCGATGGTGGCGGTGGCGAGGCGGGCCGTCACCATCCCTGTGCTGGTCAAGGTCAGCGCCAACTGGCCCGACCTGACGGACGTGGTGGGGCAAGCCTTGCAGGCCGGGGCCGACGGTCTCACGGCCATTGATTCCATCGGCCCGACGCTGCGGGTTGACGTGGAGACAGGGCGGCCGCTGTTGGGCTCCTTTGCCTGGCTCTCCGGTCAGCCCATTCTCCCTATCTCTCTCCGCGCAGAGGCCGAAATCTGTCTGCGCCAGGACGTGCCGGTGGTGGGCACCGGCGGGGTAGGACGAGCGGAGGACGGAGGGGAGATGGTGATGGCCGGTGCAACGGCAGTGGGCGTCCACACCGCGCCGCTCCTCCAGGGGCTGGACTGGTTTGGCAAGACACTAGCCCGGCTGGAGCGCTGGCTGGAGGAACACGGCTATGCTGGCCTGGACGACCTGCACGGCCTGGCCTTGCCCCACCTCCGGGGGCCTACGTCTGACACCCCGCTAGCCTTCACCTTCGATGCAGATGCATGCACCCAGTGCAGCCGGTGTGTCACCGTGTGCGCCTACGGAGCCCGCACTCTTATACCTCGAGGAGACATGCTGCTGGAACAGAGTCTGTGCCGCTCGTGCGGTCTGTGTGCCACGGTCTGCCCGACGGGAGCGCTGCGCAGCCGATAATGTCGTTGCACGGGTCAAGACCCAGGCTCGCAAGGCATTCCTTCTATTTCATGAAAACATGTCACACCCTAGCCTCTCCATTGAGCGCATTTAGGTCGCGCCTCATTGCGCGGGTTGAAACCAATTGAAGGCCCTTCATCCCCTCGGCTTGCATCTCCCAAACCTCGTCCTTCTGGAGAAGCACATCTATCGTGCGATCCAGTTCGGCTGGCGTCCACTTTAGAACGTGGAACATCTTACCGATCATCTTGCGGTCTGCAGCGACTACGTTGTCGAGGTAGCGCAACACCAGCACCCGCCGCGCCTCAGCGCGGTTGATCTGGCGCGCTTGCTCTGGGATGTCTGGGAACCAGCGGGGCAACAGTTCGTAGAGGAAAGCGTACCGCCAGGCCCCGGCCTCAGCCACGCCGATGGGGAGTACTTTCAGCCCCACCTGCAACTCCACCAGCGCCCGGTCGAAGCGGCTCTTGGCGCTCTGCGCGCTCATGCGTGCCTCCCGTCGCAGCCGGATCGTGTCCAACGGGCCATGCTCCAGCAACGCCTCGTAGATCGCCTTCGCCTCGGCGGTCACTAACCCGTCAGCGTACTCCTGGAGGTAATCGTCGAGGGAGCCGTAGTTCTCGCTGAGGGCGTAGAAGTACGGCAATTCGGCCAGGGAGACGAGCGTCGCCCGCCGCCTGAGCAATTTGCCGTAGTACCACCACTTTTTGTCCAGCGCGTGGTCCTTCCAGCCCCAGCACTTGCTGATGTCGGGGTCGTCATGCTCCATCGGCACAGGCCGCACGCGTCCGGCGATAGCGTGGAACAGGTTGGGTAGTTCAATTCCTTTGATGGGCCAGAAGTGGCAGAAACCAACTTCCCCAATGAAGGCGCGGGCTTCCTCAAGGGTGCGGACCCGCCGCTCGGGGGTGCGGCGGTAGTTGAATTCGCGCTGGCGCTCAATCTCGTCAAGGGTGAGAGTAGTCACGAGGGGCTTCCTGATCAAATCGGCCACAGCGGGAGTTGGTAGGGCTGCCGGCGGCCATCAAGCAGGATAAAGGGGGCAGCCCGCCGGGCGACGATCCCCAATTTGCGCAGGTCGGTCAGGTCACGCAGAGTGCCCTGGCGACGGGCGCGCAGCAGTTTCTCGGCCCCTTTGGGGCCGATGCCCGGCACACGCAGTAGGCCACGCCGGTCGGCGGTGTTCAACTCAATGGGGGCGTGAGCCAGGTGGTGGCGCGCCCAGGCCAGTTTAGGGTCGCTTCCCAGCGGCAGGTAACCACCACCGTCGAAGGGGAGTTCCTCGACGGTGAAGCCATAGTCACGCAGGAGAAAGGATGACTGGTAGAGCCGGTGCTCGCGCAGAGGAGGCGTGGGGGGGTGAGCTTCCAAGGGTGTATCGGGCACCGGCGTGAACGCCATAAAGTAGGCCCGCGCCAGGCCAACCTGCCGGTGGAGGAACTCGGTCGTGGTCAGGAGTTCCACGTCGCTCTCATCAACCGCGCCGACGACGAACTGGGTGGTGGAACTGGGCCAGCGCCCGGGCATCTCCCGCCGGATCTCCTCGACCCAACGTAGTCGCTGCAACAGTTCCTCGGCGAAGACCTTGCGCGGGGCCAGGCGGGCCAGACGCTCGGAGTTGGGAGCCTCCAGGTTGACCGAGACCCGGTCGGCCAGGCGCATCGCCGCCAGCACCTGCTCACGCTCCGCGCCGGGCATGATCTTGAGGTGGATGTAACCCCGGAAGCCGTAGCGCTGGCGCAGGAGTTCGGCCGTGGCGATGAGACGGTCTTCGGTGCGGGGACCACTGCCAGCGACGCCGGAACTGAGGAAGATGCCCTCAGCAACGTTCTTCCGGTGCAGTTGCATGAAGAGGCGGGCCAGTTCGTCGGGTGAGAAACTGACGCGACGGAAGTCACGTCCCTGCCGGAAGGCACAATAGCGGCAGTCCCGCTCGCAGGCGGAGGTGAGCAGCGTCTTGAGCAGCGCGATGCGTTTACCACCGGGCATCACAGCGTTGTGGACGCAGCCGGAGAGGTCATCGCGCGGGGGTGGAGAGCGCCGCCCAGCCGCGCCGACCTCCTCGGCCGGCTCGAAGCAGGTAGGCGGTCCCAGCAGTTTGAGTTTCTCCAGTGAATCCACTGCAGCCTCCACTTATATTATACGAACAAATGTTCGGATTGTCAAGCGACGGTGGAGGGGAGAACTGTCAGACCCGGCTGCTATGCGAAGGCCACGTTGCGGTAGTTGATGTTCGACTGCCAGGCGAACATCGTCGCCGTTGGGTTCCGGGTCTCACGGAAGGTTCGCATCACCTTACGCACCAGCACGGGCCAGGCGTACATGCGCCTGTTACA
>JAUWOI010000389.1 GCA_030612185.1 Anaerolineae bacterium | reverse complement strand
CGTTTTTGATGAGCAGTTCGCCACCGGTCACCGCCGCCAGGGCGATGTAACTCCCCACCTCCATGTAGTCCGGGCCGATGGTGTACTCCCCGCCGCCCAGCCGCTCCACCCCGTGGATGGTGAGTGTGTTGGAGCCAACGTTCTCGATCTGCGCCCCAAGCCGGCACAACATATGGCACAAGTCCTGTACGTGGGGTTCACAGGCCGCATTGCGAATGATCGTCGTGCCGCTGGCGAGCGTCGCGGCCATGATGGCATTCTCGGTGGCGGTGACACTGGCCTGGTCCAGTAGGATGTCGGCCCCGCGCAGCCGCTTGCCGTGCAGGCGGAAAGAGCCATCAGTGTCCACATCCGCCCCCAGCGCGCTCAACGCCAGGAAGTGAGTATCCACACGCCGTCGCCCGATGCCGTCGCCGCCAGGTCGAGGCAGGTACACCGCGCCCGTCCGGGCGAGCATCGGCCCGGCCAGCGTGATGGAACCGCGGATGCGCCCGAAGAGTTCTCGGCTTAACTCAGACGTGCGCACCTCGTGGGCGTGCACCCGCCAGGAATGAAGGTCCAGTTTCTCGATGGAGACTCCGACGTCTGAGAGCAGTTCACCCATCGTCTGGATATCTCCGATGGCCGGCAGATTGTGCAATGTGACCGGTTCGTCGGTCAGCAGACAGGCGGCCAGCAGTGGCAGTGCCGCGTTCTTGTTCCCGCTGGGAGTCACAGTGCCAGAGAGAGGATGCCCACCCTCAATTATAAATCTCTCCATTCTCGTTACCTCGCATTTCTTCCAACCATGATGCTGTCAAAGGATCAAGATGCTCACTCCAGGCGCTCAGCAGGTCCACCATCGCGGCCCAATTGGGGCGCAGGTGATAGACGTAGGCCCGTTCGCCGACCGTCTCAGTGCGAACAGCAGCCAGCCCGTGCTTAACCAGCCGGCCGATAAGCAGATTCAGGGCTTTCTCATCGTCCACGCTCTCGGCCGGGGCAAAACAGAGCCATGTCTCTGGCTGGAAAATGTGGCGCTGGCGCAGGTAAAGGACACACAATTCCACCTGGGCAACCTGTAGCAAGCGCGTCAACTCCTCCATCCGCCGCTGAATGGCAGTGACCTGGAACTCGTAAACCGCGATGCGGCGCTGTAGGCGGGCCAGTTCCCACTCGACCAGGTGCGTACCCAGCAGCCGGTCAGCGACGATGAGGACAGCAAACCACAAGCGTATCCAGACGTTCACCGCAGCCTCAACACGACCGCATCACCGGGGCGCAGTTCCAACCTCCGGGCGGCGCTCCCCTCGCGCACCGCGATCTCCAGGTGGGCATCGCTGCCCACCAGAGCCAGCGCCTCGCCAGGCTCGGCCTCTGCATAAGCACGATGCACGCCGGTGATCTCCCGTCCGCCCACTACAACCGCCACCTCACTGGCCTTGAACCGCACTTGTCCCCCATCCCATGCTTCCTGCCTCCTGCCCCCTGCTTCCTGTATCTTGCCTCTTGCTCCCTGAAAGGCCGGCTCAAGCAAAAGTTCGTCCCCACTCCACACAAGTTGCCCGATGCTGGTGATCACATTGCCGAAGTGATCGGCGTGCAACACCTCGCCGGTGACGCCGCCGGGGGCAACCTCCAGGCGCAGAGGCGGGAAGGTGATCGGATCGCGCACGGGCGGGCCGAGGGCCATGATGGAGAGACCTGCCGCCAGGTGCGCGGCAGCAGGAGCGAAGACGTCACGCCCGTGGAAGGTGTGGCTGACTTCGGCGAGGCGATAGCGCGGGTCGGATAGTTCCACTAACGCCTCGACCGGCTCACAGGCCATCACGTAACTGAAGACGCCGTTATCGGGGCCGACGAAGTAACCAGTGGGTGTGCGCAGGGCAATGGGCCGGCGTGCGCTACCCACGCCGGGGTCCACGACGACCAGGTGCACGGCGTGTGGCGGGAAGAAGGGGTAGGCGGCGTAGAGCACGTACGCAGCCTGGCGGACGTTCTGAGGCGCGATTTCGTGGGAGATGTCCACTAACCGGGCATCGGGGGCGATGCTGAGAATGACTCCCTTCATCGTCCCCACGTAGCCGTCGGCCGTGCCAAAGTCGGTCGTGAGCGTGACAAGCGATATCTGCTCCACAGGCGGTATTCTACAGGGAAGTGGTGAACTCGTCAAGCCCCCCTTGACAAGGCTGGCATCCCGTGGTATAATTTATTCGGCTTTTTCGGAATATCAGCGTGATATGCAGAGGGAGCAGCGATGAAACTCACAGGCCGACAGAGAGCATTCTTGAGCACCTTCCTCGACCTATATCGGGAGGCACAGGAGCCGCTGCACTACACCACCGTCGCGCAGCAGTTGGAGGTCAGCAAGATCACCGCCTATGACATGCTGCGGCTGCTGGAGGAGCGGGGTCTGGTGCAGTCGGAGTACGTCCTGCGGGGAAAGGGACAGGGAGCCGGGCGATCGAGCATCGTCTTCCGGCCCACCCCTCAGGCCGACGCCCTGTTTGCAGAACTGGCGGGCGAGGATGCGAATCACGGCGAGTGGGAGATGGTCAAGATGCGCACTCTGGAAGCGCTGCGGGCCGGAAAGGGCACCGACTACCAGGGCCTGCTGGAGGAGATTCTGGCCCGCCTGCCCCAGCGGCAGTCTTCGATGCTCTACGCGGCAGAGATGATCACCGCCGTCATCCTGAGCCTGCACCAGTTGCGGGAAGATGCCTCAGCAGCCGGCCTGTTTGACCAGTTGCGCGCGTTGGGCCTGCCCGGCGAGGCGGGGCTCAGCGCGCTGGCGGGCCTGACGCTAGGATTCTCCTTCGTCGAGCGCATGAACCGTCGTCTGATCAGCCTCCTGCTCTCCTACACCAGTCGCTACCAGGAGATCCTTTCGCGCCTCAGCACCGAGAATCTGCAACGGCTGTCGAATTTCGCCGGGGAGGTGATGAAGATCGTCGAGACGTAGTTTTCTTTTTTTGGCGAATTTCTTCGTCTTGTTTGTCTCTATTGTCTCTTTAGAAAGGGGGATGCTCTCATGTCAAGAATAGCTGTTGTCACCGACAGCACTGCCTATCTGCCGCCCGAGTTGGTCGCGCAGTACGGCATCCACGTCATGCCCCAGCAACTCATCTGGGGCGACGAAACTTTCCTGGACGGCGTGACGATGGACCCGCCGACCTTCTACGAGCGTCTGAGCCGCAGCGCGGACATTCCGACCACCTCCCAGGCTTCAGCGGGGGAGTTTGCGGATCTCTTCGCCGAGGCGGCCCGCAACGCTGACGGTATCGTGGGGGTTTTCATCTCCACGGAATTGAGCGGCACCGTCGCCTCAGCATTGACGGCGCGGGAGTCTTTACCGCACCTGCCCATTGAAGTGGTGGATTCCCGCTCCACTACGATGGGGCTGGGCTTCGTCGCGCTGGCTGCGGCCCGCGCGGCAGCCAAGGGGAGAGGACTGGCAGAGGTGGCCACCGCCGCACGAGAACTCGTGCCGCGCGTGAACGTGTTTTTCGTCGTCGAGACGCTGGAGTACCTGCACCAAGGCGGGCGCATCGGCGGGGCTTCCCGCCTGCTGGGCAGTGCGCTGCGCATCAAACCCCTGCTTCACCTGAACGAAGGGCGCATAGATGCCCTGGGGCGGGTGCGCACCAAACGGAAGGCAGTGGAGCGGATGTTGGAGGGGATGGCGGGGGGGGTGGGGGAGGCGCCGGTCCACGCCGCCGTGATCCACGCCAACGTGCCGGAGGAGGCGACCAGGTTACGGGAGCAGGGCAGGGAGCGGTTCCCTTGCGCCGAACTCCACCTGGCCGAACTCAGCCCGGTCATCGGCACCCACGTCGGGCCGGGGACGGTCGGGGTGGCGTTCTACACCGGAGAAGGAGAGTAATGCGTATGCGTAATAGTTGTCCCTTCCTGGAGAGAAAGCCCGGCGAGCAGGGCTTGCTGTGTTGCGCGGCGGGCGTGAACTTCTACACCGTCGGCCAGGCGCGTGAGCTCTGCCGGCTGTGCCCACTCTCCAATAGGGACTGGACGCCCACCTGTGAATTCCTGGAGGTTTACACTTTCTTGCACGTGGAGAAGAGGCAGCAGCGGATCGAGGTCAGGCTGGATTGCCGGCTCCCGGAAGGCGAGGCCGCCCAATCCCGCTGTGCTGCCTGCCCCGCCGCGGGTGCGCCGCTTCCCTATGGAAATGGAACGCCGGAAGTGCAACCTGTACAGACTGTCGCCAGACACCCGCTGGGAGAGGGCCTGTAACGATGCCCGTGATGCTGACCTCCGTCGTCATCCCGGCCTACAACGAGGAGCAGTACCTGGGCCGCTGCCTGGCGGCCCTGGCACGTCAGACCTACCCCGCCGACCGTTTCGAGGTCATCGTGGTGGACAACGGGTCGACCGACGCCACGGCAGAGATTGCCCGGCGGTATGGAGGAGTGCGGGTGATCGCGGAGCCGCGCAAGGGTGTGGCCCATGCTCGCCAGGCCGGCTTCGCGACGGCGCGGGGAGCGATCATCGCCTCCACCGATGCCGACACTGTCGTGCCGCCTTTCTGGGTGGAACGTATCATGGAGCACTTCCGGGCCGACCCCGCCCTGGGGGCTGTCTACGGCACGGTCCATTGGCCTGACGGGCGGCCTATGGAGCAATTATTGGTACGCTACCCGGTCACCTGGGGACTGTGGGCCAGCAACCGGGTCCGGCACAGCCTCTGGTTGGTCAGCAACTTTGC
>JAUWOI010000340.1 GCA_030612185.1 Anaerolineae bacterium | reverse complement strand
GGTAAAACGAGCATCAGGACAGATGATCGTCTATATGCCCCCACATCTGGGACAAGCGGGTCGCCTACAACTAGATGTGGGGGGCAATTGAAAGTGGCTGACTACTCGTGAGTGTTTACCCCACAAATCTGAGTAGACCCTAATAGATAAGCCAAGCCGCGTCTGTGGAGGGGAAAAGAGTACCGCGGATACAGAAATGAACGATGTAGCGAGCCACAGACGGCCCGATCGAGATTTCATCGTGTTTTTCTTCATCCGGGGTACTCTTTTTAGGAGACACACGAGATGAAAGATGGAGTTAAGACCAAAGAACAACTCATCACCGAATTGGCAGAAATGCGCCGACGGATTGCCGAATTGAAGGCAGCAGAAACCGAGCGGGTGCGGGCAGAAGAGGCACTGCGCGCAAGCGAAGCAAGATTCAGAGAATTGGCTGATCTATTACCGCAGACAGTCTTTGAGACGGATGAACGAGGAAACATCACATTCGCCAACCAAAGTGCATTCGACCATTTTGGTTACACTAAGGATGAGTTCGATATGGGGCTGGCTGCCCCTCAAATGATAAGTCTGGAAGATCGAGACAGGGCTAAGAGAAACCTCGGCAGGGTTATGAGAGGCGAGAAGTTGGGTGGTGTGGAGTACACAGCACGGAGGAAAGACGGCAGTACATTCCCTATTATCGTGTATTCCAGCCCGATTGCTTACGAAAACAAGACTGTGGGCCTGAGAGGGATTATCACTGACATCACCGAGCACAAGCAGACAGAAGAGGCGCTGCGAGAGAGCGAAGAACGCTACCGCACTGTAGCGGACTTTACCCACGACTGGGAGTATTGGATTGACCCCGACGGGAGTTTTGTCTACGTTTCGCCGTCGTGCGAGCGTATCACCGGATATCGCGCCGATGCGTTCATTCAGAATCCAGATTTTCTAAGGGTCGTCATCCACCCTGACGACTGGGGGACGTTTGTCAACCACCAACACGAGGTGCTGGAGACGGGCGAGGTACTGCCCATTGACTTTCGCATCATCACCCGTAGCGGCGACGAGCGCTGGATCGGCCACGTCTGCCAGCCGATATACAGTAGTGACGGGCGTTATCTCGGCCAACGCAGCAGCAACCGCGACATCACCAGGCACAAGCAGGCGGAGCAGGCGCTGCGGGAGAGCGAAGATCGGCTGCGCCAGGTGGTCGAGAACATGCCGGTGATGATGGATGCCTTTGACGCAGATGGAAACATCCTGGTCTGGAACCAGGAGTGCGAACTGGTGACCGGCTTCAGCGCGGATGAGATCATCGGCAATCCCAGGGTGCCGGAACTGCTGTATCCAGACGCGGCCTACCGTGAGCAGATGCTGACGGAATGGAACGAGCGTGGTGACGACCATCGCGATTGGGAATGGAAGATGACTTGCAGGGATGGAAGTGTCAAAACAGTGACGTGGTCCAACATATCCACGCGATTCCCGATTCCCGGTTGGGCGACGTGGGGCATTGGAGTGGACATCACCGAGCGCAAGCGGGCGGAGGAAGCGCTGCGGCAATACGCCGCTGAATTGAAAGCGCGCAACGAGGAACTGGACGCCTTTGCCCACACCGTGGCCCACGACCTCAAGGGCCCGTTAGGACACATGGTCGGCTTTGCGCAGTTGTTGGAGGATAGTCACGCCACACTGGCGGATGAGGATCAGTGCGACATTCTCCGTGTGATTGCCCAGAGTGGCCGCAAGATGTGCAATATCATTGACGAGTTGCTGCTGCTGTCAGCACTGCGCGGGGTGGAAGTAGAGATGGTGCCCCTGGACATGGCGAGCATCGTGGACGGAGCCCGACAGCGCCTGGCCTACATGATTGAGGAATACCAGGCCGAGATCGTTTTGCCCGAGACCTGGCCAGTACCGCTGGGCTATAGCCCGTGGATCGAAGAGGTGTGGGCCAACTATCTCAGCAACGCGCTCAAGTACGGGGGCCAGCCGCCGCGCGTCGAACTGGGGGCGACGGTGCAAGCGGATGGTATGGTGCGCTTCTGGATACGTGACAACGGCCTAGGCCTCACGCCAGAGGAACATGCCCGGTTGTTCACGCCGTTTACGCGGCTCAAGCAGGTGCAGGTCAAAGGGCACGGGTTGGGGCTTTCGATCGTGCGGCGCATCGTGGAGAGACTCAGCGGGCAGGTGGACGTGGAAAGCAAAGTGGGCCAGGGGAGTGTCTTTGCCTTCACTTTGCCGGGTGTTCAGGCTGAGGGCGATGCCACCTCTCCAAGGTAGCGCTAGAGTGACCGAGCGCCACGCCGGCGGTGGAAGAGACAGAGAGGAACACCGGCCAGAAACCAGGTTTTTCGGAAAAAACCTGGTTTCTCTGGTGGACTCGAAGCGGATGACGCCGGCGTCGTCTGGTTACCGCTCAGCGACCAAGATAGACAAGATTGATCGTTGACAATTTACGCCTCTCAAGTAAAATAAGCATGTATCCTCCAGGTAGATTCGGCGAAAGGATACAGAGCCGCCTTTCGAGAGACTGTCCCATGCAGGATAGAAAGGAGATGAGATTATGACAACTCGGGTTGAACTGAAACAGCAAGTGGTAACAATCCTAAACACACTTCCAGAGAACACACTGACAGAAGTCGCTACATTCTTGGATTACCTACAGTACAGACTGGAACACCATCCCATAGATACGGACGTGCCATCATCTCAGCAAACACCCTATAAGCCGGTGGCCCTGGGCGGCTTGTGGGAAGGCGTCACGATTACCGATGAGGACATTGCGGAAGTGCGGCGCGAGATGTGGAGCAATTTCGGAGAGCGCGAACTGTGAGCCAGTACGTGACAGACACCCACGCCCTATATTGGCACTTCACCAATGACCCCAGGCTGTCACCTGCCGCCCGTCAGATATTCCAAAAGACCGATGTAGGGCTGCACCAGATTCTCATACCAGGTATCGTGCTCATAGAAATGGTATACCTGGTCGAAAAAGGTCGTCTGAACGCCACTCTTGTTGACCGAGCGATTGCCTCTCTAGACACCGTCGGAGGCAGCTATACGGTGGCTCAACTTGATCAGCACACGGCTCGAGCCCTACGAGATGTTCCTCGTTCAGCAGTTCCGGACATGCCGGACCGCATCATTACGGCGACAGCACACCAACTAGGATTGCCTCTGATCACAAGGGACACAGCCATACACAAAGCCGGTGTGGTTCCTGTGATCTGGTGAAGTCACGCAAGCCGATGAGAGAGCATCCATACACCTTGCAGTAGAAGCAAGTCAAGTACCTGCCCCTGCCAACCCACACCACAAGTCGACCGTGCCAGACTCCACTAGGTGCCTGGCACGTAAGACTACAGTGGGGGCTCCCCCTTCCTCAGACCCTTCTTCTTTGCCGTATACCACCTGGCCCAGTTTTACTACTTTCCGGCAGGAACGACTCTCTGGTTTCAGATCGTGCTTTTTGCCGCGTTTCTTGTTGACCTATTGCTGTATCAGAATTTGACCCTGGTGACGTGGGCCCACAATGTCAGTGGCAGTGGTCGCAGGAGTCTTGAACTGGAGGTGAAGATGCCCAGGCTGGTCAAAGGGGGCAAGTGGGTCTACGGTTGGGTGATCATTGGCCCAGAAGGAAATGTGACGATCCCACCGGAGGCGTGGCGCGAGTACGATTTCCATGCCGGGAACAAGGCAATCTTCATACCGGGCAGCCGTCGCTCCGGCGGTTTCGGCATCAGCACGCCGGGATTGATGGGCAGAGTCTCCGAACGACTCGCAGGTGGTACAATCCAGGTGCTCGCCCGGGGACGGTTTGAGGATGGACGGGTAACCATTCCGTCGGAGGTGGGCGTGGGGCCAGGCGACAGGTTGCTGGCGGTGCGCGGGTCTCGCTACGGGTTGGGCTTCGTGGCCCGGGGTCCCATCTACGAGGAGGCGCTGAAGCATCTCGAGTTAGAGAGTTTTGGATGGGAGAACGCGAAGGGGGTGTAGAAATGCAGGCAAGGAAATGGTCGCCGGAGAGGGAGAGGAGATACACGAAGTTGCTCGAATCATTCTGGTTGGGGTGATGAGCCAGTCGGTGTTCAGCATGACGCGCAACTTGTTGACGATCCGGCCTTTCTTCCATGCTGCGGGGGTGATGCTTGACTTTGCGGTCAACATCGGTGCAGTGGAGGAGGTGAGTGAAAGGTTCCCCTGGGCCGTTGGGACGGTGGCCTTGATGATCGTTAGCGGTGCAGTCCTGGGCTGGGTAGTCCAGCGGCGCTCTGACCAGAGGGGAAGAAAGCATGGCAGTACCGGCGGCCGCCGGTCGGCCCGGCGCAGCGACAGCAGGAGGTGAACGTGAGACTTGTCCCTGTGTTGCTTGGCAGTACAATTGCCCAGGCAGCGGTGGTGTGGCAGGCAGTCCCTCAGTTTGCCTGGGCTTGCCGCGAGGGGATGAAATGAGGTATAATAGAAACAACCAGGGGTGACTATTCAGCCTACCCTCCCGCAGGTTACGATTGAGAGCATTTGTGGGCTTGAATATCCGGTCGAGACGCGATTCCACGCCAAGACAACGTCCGAACCTGCGGGAGGGTGGAGTAGTACAATCAGGGGAAGTATGATCAGTATCAGCAACCTACAGAAGGTCATCGGACACGATACAGTCATTGCCATCGCCTCGCTTGAGGTGAAAGCTGGCGAGATCGTCGGCGTGGTGGGCCCGCCCGAAAGTGGGAAAACGACCATCGTTCAGATTCTCATCGGACAGACGAGGCCCACAGCGGGGACTGTCCGCGTCGCCGGCCTGGACGTGACAGGGAATCAAGCCGCGCTTCACCGCCACGTGGGGGTGCTCTTCGCCGAGAATGCCCTCTACGAGCGGACTTCCGCCAGAGCTAACCTGAACTTCACTTGCCGGCTCCACGGGCTCCCGTCGTCGCGGGCCAGCGAAGTGCTATCCCGCATCGGCCTGGTGGATCGGGCCAATGTATCAGCCGGCAAATTCCCTTATGGCCTTCAGCGCCGCCTCGCCTTCGGACGGGCCATCCTCCACGAGCCTCGTGTCCTCATCCTGGACGAGCCTTTCACTGGCATAGACCCGGAATCGGCCAGCATCATCGCCCGCCTCATCGCCGAGTTGGCCGAGGAAGGAACTGCCATCCTCATTTTCTCCGATGACGCCGGGGGATTGGCCCGCCTCTGCGGGATCATCTACGAGCTGGAGCGCGGGCGCATCGTCGGCTCCTATGCCCCCAAGGAACAGAAGAAAGCCACTTTCCCCTTCAAGGTCCCTGTCAGGGGGCCCGACAAGGTCGTCCTCCTTAACCCGGCCGAAATCTTCTACGCCTACTCCAAACAAGGCCAGACTTACC
>JAUWOI010000260.1 GCA_030612185.1 Anaerolineae bacterium | reverse complement strand
TGTAACTCAACCGACCATCCACGGCGCTTCAGGTGAGAGCGAACGCGCTTCAGGGCACGCCGAGCGTCCCGGGGACCGGCGGTGGGATTGTAGATCATACGGGCCTTCATACTGGCGGGATTATAACACGCCTTTTCTCTTTGGCAATCCTTGCCGACGGTGCTGATTTGGAGTACAATATTAGCAGTCAGCAGTTAGCAGTCAGCAGTTGGCAGTCAGCAACTGACGGCTGGTTGGAGTCAAACAATGGAACCCGTGTTGCTCAACAATCGGTATCGCCTGCTGGAGTTGGTCGGTTCTGGCGGGATGGCAATTGTGTACCAGGGGGTGGATACACTGCTCCAACGCCGGGTGGCGGTGAAGGTGCTGCGCGAGGGGTTCGCCAGCGATCCGGCGTTCCTGGCTCGCTTCCAGCGGGAGGCTCGGGCCGCAGCCAACCTTGATCATCCTGGCATCGTCACGGTGTATGACGTGGGCCAGGATGACGACCGGCATTACATCGTGATGGAATACGTGGATGGTCAGGATCTGAAGACGCTGATCCGCCAGGAAGGCCGCTTAGGCATTGATGAAGCCCTGGACATCACGATCCAGGTCTGTGCCGGTGTGGGGCATGCGCACAAGGCAGGCGTCATTCACTGCGACGTCAAGCCCCAGAACGTGCTGGTGACCCGAGATAGGCGGGCCAAGGTGGCCGACTTCGGCATTGCGCGGGCGCTTTCCGAGGCGGGACTCACCGAGTCGGAGACGGTGTGGGGCAGCCCTCTCTACTTCTCGCCTGAGCAGGCGGCGGGTGAATCACCATCCCCAGCGTCCGATGTCTACAGTATTGGCGTCATGATGTACGAGATTCTGGCCGGGTCGCCGCCCTTCCAGGCCGAAAAGCCCACTGCGCTGGCGCTGATGCACATGCGCGAGGAACCAGCGCCCCTGGCAGTCCGCAATTCCCAGGTGCCACCTCAACTGGAGTGGATCATCCGCAAGGTGCTGGCCAAGGAGCCCTCAGCGCGCTACCGTACCGCCGACCAGTTGGGCCACGTCCTCGAAGAGTACCGCAGGCATGGAGAGCAGATGACCGGGTGGCAACCTGCGACTGCGAGTCACTTGTCGTCCACACCACCTCCTGCGGGTTATGATGTCGAAGCCGAACCTGAACCTGAACCTTCTGCCGTGTCACGGCTGGCCCCTGATAGGCTGGCGTGGATACTGGGGGCAATAGCGTTCGTCGCTGTAGTGGGCCTCATCCCGCTGTGGTTGTGGGTCCGCCAATCCTGGTCTGTTTCGCCGTCCCTGCCGCCTGCTGCCACGTCTCAGCCTTTGGTCACTTTGACGCCGACGGTGAAGTTGATCCCGGTGCCCTCTGTGGTGGAGGAGGCAGTGGAAGATGCGCGGAGGGTGGTGGAGCAAGCAGGGTTGCGCTTCGTGCTGCTGGACGAGCGCTATGAACCAGGTATCGAGAAGGGGATTGTGCTTGAACAGAGCCCGGCTCCCGATGTACTCGTCTCTCTCGACTCGGAAGTATCCGTCGTCGTGAGTGGGCCGGGGCGGGGACTGACGATGCCGGGCCTGGTGGGTTACCAGATAGAGACGGTGCAAGACGGTCTCGAGTCGGATGGCTTGCGGGTGATCAGCGACACGGTGTGGAGTGTGCAGCCGGTGGGGAGGGTGGTGGGACAGGAACCCGAACCGGGAACAACGGTCCACGCTGGCGATACGGTGACGTTGACCGTGAGCGGGGGCGTAGACATAACTATTCCGCTCCAGGTCAACCTGGCTGATCGGATTGTGCTGGAGAGCGCTGAGTTACGGCAGGAAACGTTTCGGCCGGGTGGGGTGGTCGCGGTCGCGTTGCGCTGGCAGGCACTGTACTCCATTGATACACATTACGTCGTGTTCGTGCACCTCATTGATCCCAACGCCAACTTCGAGGATAGCCTGATGGCGCAGCAGGACGTGGAGCCGGTCATCCCCACGACGAGGTGGGTGCCAGGTGTGGATGTCGTAGACCTGCATCAAGTCACCATCCCGGCTGATCTGCCAGCAGGTTGGTATGAGTTGCGCGCCGGGATGTATACTCCGGGGCTGTCTGGCTCCCGACTTCCGGTTGTGGACGCTGGCCTCACGACGGCGGAGTCGGACAGTATTCTGATCGCTGAGATTGAAATACAGCCTTGAAGTGGCGCATCCGGTGATCTCTGGTATAATGTGGTATAATGGTCTTGGAAAATACAATAACAGACGAGGCACTCCGATCTGTGATGGAGTCGCCTGGTTGAGCGGAGGCAAATCGTGCGTTCTAAGTCAAGAGGAAGCCCGTTTATATATTTGATTATCCTCGTCGCTGCTGCATCTCTGGTGTACAGCGTCTACTCACAGCGAGGGCAGGATGTACCTCGGAAGAAGTTCTCGGAGGTGGCTGCGTTGGTGCAGGAAGGGGAAGTCACCAGCATTCGCGTGGAGGGGGATAATCTGTTTGTTGGACTTAAGGGTGGCGAGGAGGCCGTATCGTACAAGGAATCTGAGTCCACAGTCACAGCCCAATTGCTGGACCTGGGGGTGACTGCGGAGGAGTTGCAGGGCGTTGTGATTGATCCAGTGCAGCCACCTGATTGGATATCTCTGTTGAGCGCCGGCGGTTCGATACTGCTGCTGGTGGTTATGCTGGTGGTAGGCTACATGATGGTGCGCCAGTTCCAGGGCGCGAACAGCCAGGCGCTCGCCTTCGGCAAGAGCCGCGCCCGGATGTACACTGGGGATCAGCCGTCGGTCACTTTCGACGATGTGGCGGGGGTGGACGAGGCCAAGGAGGAACTGCGCGAGGTGGTCGAGTTCCTCAAGGAGCCGGAAAAGTTCGTGCAACTGGGGGCGCGTATTCCCAAGGGCGTGCTGCTGGTGGGAGCGCCGGGCACGGGCAAGACCCTCTTGGCCAAGGCGGTCAGCGGGGAGGCGGGGGTGTCCTTCTTCTCCATCGCCGGCTCCGAGTTCGTGGAGATGTTCGTCGGTGTGGGGGCGTCCCGGGTGCGTGATCTGTTCGAGCAGGCGAAGCGGCACAGCCCTTGCATCATCTTCCTGGATGAAATAGATGCTGTTGGCCGCCATCGGGGCGCTGGGTTGGGGGGCTCCCACGACGAGCGAGAGCAGACGCTGAACCAGATTCTGGTCGAGATGGACGGTTTCGACACCGACACGAATGTGATCATTATGGCGGCTACCAATCGCCCGGATATTCTGGACCCCGCGTTGCTCCGCCCTGGGCGCTTCGATCGCCGCGTCGTGCTCGACAGGCCAGACATCAAGGGGCGCGAGGCGATTCTGAAGGTGCACGTGCGCGGCAAGCCGTTGGGTGAGGACGTGGACCTGAGAACGTTGGCCAGGTCTACCCCGGGCTTCGTAGGGGCCGACATCGAAAATATGATCAACGAGGCGGCGATCCAGGCTGCCCGCGGCAATAAGAAGGTGATCGAGATGCCCGAGTTTGAGGAGGCGATTGAGCGCGTGCTCGCCGGGCCGGAGCGCAAGAGTCGCTTGATATCTAAGGAGGAGAAACGCATCACGGCCTACCACGAGGCCGGGCACGCGGTGGTGGGCCACGTGCTTCCCAAGTGTGATCCGGTGCACAAGGTCTCTATTGTGGCGCGTGGGATGGTCTCTGGCTACACCATGGCTTTGCCAGAGGAGGATCGGCACATCGTGAGCAAGGCCAAGTTCAAGGATGACCTGGCGTTCGCGCTGGGTGGGCGAACATCCGAGGAACTGGTATTTGGGGACGTGACAACGGGGGCGGCCAATGACCTGGAGCGGGTGACGGAACTGGCGCGCGCCATGGTGACGCGCTACGGGATGAGCGATAAGTTGGGGCCGATGACCTTTGGTCAGAAAGATGAACTGATCTTCCTGGGCAAGGAGATAGGGGAGCAGCGAGACTACAGTGAGGCGGTCGCCCAGGAGATTGACGTCGAGGTGCGTAAGATCGTCCACGAGGCGCACGAACGGGCCAGGGATGTCCTGGCGCGCCACCGAGAGCAGTTGGAGCGGATAGCGCAGCGGCTGATAGAGGTCGAGACGCTGGATGCCGATGAGTTCGTCGCATTGTTCGAGGGCGTCCCCGAGAAAGAGCCAGAGGTCCCGGAGAGCCCGCCTCCTGTATCTGGCGTCGAGCGGCCGGCCGTGCGGCCGGTCCCCAAGCGGCGCCAGCCCACGCTGGACATGCCCCCCACGCCAGCCCCGGCGTGAGAGGTGAGATTGTAGGGGAGCCAATGCGGACATTGATCCTTGAGTACGGGGAGTTACTCTGTGAAATGGCGGAAGAGGATTGACGGACCCGACGAGGGTGTTTAGTGAGCAAAGGCGGAGCCAACAGGCTCCGCCTTTTAGTACCTATCCAGTAACTACCCAGACTACTTGGCCTGAATTGCCAAATCCAGGCTCGAATTGGCCGAAACCACTCTCCGGCTCGATGTTTCTGGCTCGGAGCATTGAGTTTGCCCTGTCCAGCCACCGGATCTGACGATCCGGCGGGAGCGACTGGGTAGTTGGCCTGTCCAGTCGCCTGGCTCGGTCAGAGACCGGCCAGAGCAGAGTTACTGCTGTTGCTCGGCCAGTTTCTTCTTTTCCTCCTCGACCAGCACACGCCGCAAGACCTTGCCGATTATTGTCGTGGGCAGTTCATCGCGGAACTCAACGAACTTGGGCACCTTGTAGCGAGCCATGTTCTCGCGACAGAACTCCATCATCTCCTCCTCGGTGGACGTCTCGCCTTCCTTGAGGACAATGAAGGCTTTCACTCGCTCGCCCTTCCCCGCAACCGGGACACCGGCCACGGCGCACTCCTTGACCTTGGAATGCTGGTAGAGCACTTCCTCGACCTCGCGGGGGTAGATGTTTAGCCCACCTGCGCCCAGGATCATATCCTTCTTGCGGTCCACGATCTGGAAGTAGCCATCCTCGTCCATGCGGGCGATGTCACCCGTGTGGAGCCAACCTTCACGCAGGACATTGGCTGTTTCGGTGGGCATCTGCCAGTAGCCCTTCATTACCTGCGGCCCGCGCAAGACCAGTGCGCCGACCTCGCCCGGCGGCAGATCCTGTTTCTCGGTTTCGATGTCCATAACCTTGGCGTCGGTGCTGGGGAAGGGCAGGCCAATGGTTCCAATGCGGTTCTCGCCGTAGATGGGGTTGGCGTGGGTGACCGGCGTGGCCTCGCTGAGGCCATATCCCTCCACCAGTCGCCCTCCGGTGAGTGCCTGGAACTTCTGCTGCACCTCGACCGGCAGAGGCGCGGCTCCACTGATGCAGGCCTTGATGGAACTGACGTCGTATTGGCTAATGTCAGGGTGATTGATGAGAGAGATGTAAAGGGCCGGCACGCCGGGATAGAGAGTGGGATGGTGCTTGTTGATGGACTTAAGGATGTGGGGCAGCACACGGGGGTTGGGGATCAGCAGGAGCGCCGCGCCGGACAGTGCCCCCAGGTTCATACACGTGGTCATCGCGTAACTGTGGTACAGGGGCAGGGAAGTCAGGATCGTCTCCTGGCCCTCGACCATGCGGGGGAACCAGGCCCGAGTTTGGATGGCGTTGGCCTGTACGTTCCGGTGGGTCAACTCAGCCCCTTTGGAGACGCCGGTGGTGCCGCCGGTGTACATCAACACGGCGGTGTCCTCCATGCCAATCTCCACTGGGGTGGGCCTGGCGGGTGCATCGGCGAGGACATCCTGGAACCAATAGGTGTTGGCGTCGCCGGAGGTGTCCTGGTAGTGCCCTTCCTTCTTTTCCGTTGCTACAGTGAAAAGGAACTTGAGCAGACCGGGGAAATACTCCTTGATGTTGGCGACGATGACCTGTTTGAGCGCGGTCTCGGCGCGAATCTTCTTCACATTTGGGTACATCAGGCTGAGAACGATGATCGTCTCGGCGCCGGAATCGTTCAATTGGTGCTTGATCTCGCGGGCTACGTATGCGGGGTTGCACGGGACGACGATACCACCGACCATCAGTGTGGCATAATAGGCGATGACAAACTGAGGGCAATTGGGGAGATAAAGGGCCACCCGGTCACCCTTCTTGACCCCTGACTTTTGCAGCGCAGCAGCAAAACGGTAGGTCAGGTCAAGCAGGCTCCGGTAGTTCATGGTGGTGTCCATGAGCGCGTTACCTAGAGGCTCGACCACGTTGCCGAAAATCGTCGCCGTGTTGTTGGGGTACTTTTCGGCAGAGTTGATGAGGTTTTGGGTGACCGGGTAATCCGGTATCTCCACCTCAGCCGGGACCCCCTCCTCGTAGTAAGATAGCCAGGGCTTCTCCATAGTTATGCCTCCTTTGTTTATGAGCGTGGGGGGCGCCTGTTTGGTGAGGAGCGACAGCAGCGTACCCCTAAGACAAAAACAAACCAAAAAATAAATGAATAGTGAAAAAAAAAACATATGAAAAGACCCAAAATGCAAAAGGGAGA
>JAUWOI010000535.1 GCA_030612185.1 Anaerolineae bacterium | reverse complement strand
GGATGCGCGCACGGCCACCGGATGGAGCGGCACGGGGGCCGAGCGATTGCTGGGCCGGGGCGATTTCCTGGCCGTCGCCGAGGGGCGAGTGATGCGGTTCCAGGCAGCCCGCGTCTCGCCGGCTGAGGTCCGGGAGACAGTGGCTCGCCTGGCGCAGGGCGGGCTTCTGCCCCTCACCTCTCTTGCCCCCCCTGCACACCGGGTCTCCTTGCCCTGGCCGGTGAGCCAGTTGACTCAGGTATTGCGAAAAGGAGCATAAGAATGGACGAGAGAGAGAATCGTAACAACGGCTGGGGGCGATTGAAGGCCTTCATCGGGCTGGTGGTGCTGGCCTTCGCAGTGACGCTGGCACTGATCGTCGGTAACCGGTTGAGTGACGAGGCGCTGGCAGTGCTAGCCGGGGCAGTATGCGGCGTGGGAGCGGCGATCCCCACCAGCCTGCTCATCGTCGCGGTCAGTCGCCGGCGCAGCGAGGGAAACGAGCGACGGGTGCAGCCATCCACACCACAAGGGGTATATCCGCCGGTGGTGGTGGTCGCACCGCCGGGCGTGCAACTGCAGCCCAACGCCTGGAACGGTCTCCCGCCTTCGTTGACCGCGCCGATACAGCGAAACTTCACGGTGGTGGGAGGAGCGTCAGTAGACGCGGAGGTGATGTCCCATGAGCGCTACTCTTAATAACGCAAGGCAAGGCTCTCGAGCGAGGCGTGGTGAAAAAAAGCGGCGCTGGCGCGGTGCGGAGCCTATCGAGATGCAGGAACGACGCTACGGCTATTTTCCGAAAGCCTTCACCTGGCGCGGGCATCGGTATGACGTGTACGCCGTGGAGCGTTGTTGGACGGTATCACGGCGCAGAAGGAGCGGCCGGGTGGAACGGCACTGCTTCCGAGTGCGTTGTTCCTTCGGCTCCGCTCAGGACAGGCATGAGGGTACGTTCGAGGTGTATCAGGACGTGCGGCACAACACCTGGCACTTGCAGATTTAGGGATTTGGTGATTTAAGATCTGGAGATTTACACCAACAAATCTCACATCAACAAATCTTAAATCAGGAGGTCAGACGATGAAGGTGGGCTTGTTGTGGTACGACGATGACCCAGGACATGACCTGGCAGAGAAGATCGGACGGGCAGCGCGGAGGTACCGGCAGAAGTTCGGCGCGTCCCCCAATATTTGTTATGTCCATCGCTCGGTATTGCACCATCAGGGCGAGACAGGCAATGGAAAAGTGCAAAAGGTAGGCGGGGTACGCGTATCACCGTCGCCCACTGTGCTGCGGCATCATTTCTGGCTGGGGCGAGAAGAGAAGCAACACGGGCAGAGGACGGTGAAATAAATAGAGGAAGTGACTGCCGACTTGACAATCGGTCGCTACCAGGATACAATGTAAATGGCTGCCAGCAAATGACACTCGTCATAGTTGCCAGTGCCATTGTGGTCGTGTGGCGCACCATCAAGGCGCGCTCATCAGGTGCATTATCAAAGAGGAGAGAATTTATGAAGAAGCGGTTCCCAACCTCACTGTGCCGCTGGATTGGCCTGGCCATACTGGTGGCTACACTGTTTTCCATATCCGCCGGCCACGGGCTGGCCCAGGATCCGACACCCACCACCACCTCACCGCTGGCCACACCGACGCTTACTCTTACACCCACACTCAGCCCCACCACCACGTCCACGCCTGGCCCCACACCGACTCTCTCTCCCACCCCTCCACCGTGGAGTATCCTCGGCTACCACACGGTGCTGCCAGGGGAGACGCTCTACTGCATCGCGCGGGCCTACGGGGTGGACCCCTACGCCATCGCCACGCAGAACGGGATTCTCAACCCCAATGTCATCCACGCCGGACAAGTCCTGGCGATCCCCAACGTGCCGCGTGTTCTGCTGTCTGGCCCGGTCTGCCCGCGCCAGTTTAATGGCAGCACACCGACGCCCCCCGGCTGCCGTTGGTATCACACCGTTGTCTGGGGCGAGAACTTGTACCGCATCTCGTTGCGCTACGGGGTCAGCATGTGGGCCATCGCCGAGGTCAACCACATCCTCAACCTGAACTACATCCGTACCGGGGATGTGCTCTGCATCCCATAGCACTGCGAGATAGATCAGCATCCCAGGCCTCAGCCGGATGAAAACTGGGGCCTGGGTCATTTCCTTGCGTCCTGCTTCTTGCATCCTCTCGACTGTGTGCTACAATTCCGCCTATGCGGACCCAACTGCGTGCTTTCACCCCCATCGCTATTTTCGCCTGCCTCGCGCTGGCCCTCCTTCCAACCAGTGCCGTTCGGCTGAGTGCTCACGTCGCAGCCCAGGAGCCTGACCCGGTCGCCACCTGGCAGACCGCGGTGAACCAGGCCCGTCTCGACGAGGGACTGGCCCCCTACAATTTCTCCACCCTGCTGACCGCCGCAGCGCAGCGTCACGCCGATGACCTGGCAGCTCACCAAATCTGGTCCCACACTGGATCCGATGGCTCTACTCCCCAGCAGCGCATCGCGGAGGCCGGCTACGCCGCCTGGGCCTGGAACAGCGGGGAGTCGGTCACCAGCGAGAACTTCTGGACAGGCCACGGCACTATTGAGGACGCGATGGTCTTCTTTCTGGAAGATCCGCCCCACCGCAACAACATCCTCAGCACCATCTACCGGGAGATCGGTATCGGCGTAGCCAGCGACGCCACCGGTCGCAACTACTATGTACTCGACTTCGGCGCACGCCCCAACGTGCTGCCCATCTTCGTCAACGAGGGCGCTGCCAACACCGATAACCCACAGATAGCGATCCGATTGACCAACGAGGAAGCCCGGCCGGAAGGGGAGGGAACGATCTTCATGGGCCAGGCGATTGAGATCCGCATCAGCAACAAACCGGAGTTCGATGACCTGCCATGGCAACCTTGGGAGACATTCGTCCCCTGGACTTTGCCGGATACACCGGGCGAGCACACCGTCTACATCCAGTCTCGCGACGCGGCTGGCCGTACCACCGCCTCTGTCGACACAATAGTTCTCGGTGAGGGAACGGTCGCCACGCCGACGCCTGTTCCCCCCAGCCCCACCCCCGAGCCCACTGCCATA
>JAUWOI010000191.1 GCA_030612185.1 Anaerolineae bacterium | reverse complement strand
GGGTTCCCCTGCATTCTGGGGCACGAACTATCCGGCATCGTCGTGGAAGCCGGCAAGGATGCCCGGGACAAACACACGAACAAGCCCTTCAAGGGGGGCGAACGGGTCACCACAGAAGAAATGTTGTGGTGCGGATACTGCAAGCCCTGCGCCGACGGCTACCCCAACCACTGCGAGAATCTGAACGAAATCGGGTTCAACATCAACGGCGCGTTTGCGCAGTACGTCGCCCTGCCGGCCAAGGTTCTGTGGAGCCTGGAGCCGTTGGCTGACGCTTATCAAGGGGACGACATCTTCCTGGCCGGCAGCCTGGTGGAACCCACCAGCGTGGCCTACAACGCCGTGATCGAGCGGGGCGGTGGCATCCGCCCGGGTGACCGGGTCGTCATCCTGGGCGGCGGGCCGATTGGGATCGCTGCCTGTGCAGTGCTCAAGAAGGCCGGGGCTTCGAAGGTGATCATCTCTGAGCCACAGGAAGATCGTGCCAGGTTGGCACTGGCAATGGGCGCTGACTACGCCATCAACCCTATCGAAGAAAACTTTGCTGACCGGGTGCTGGAACTCACCGCTGGTATGGGAGCCGATCTTTTCATGGAGGCGACCGGATTGCCGGAGGTCGTTTATCCGGACATTGAGCGCGTCATCTGGGAGGGCCGCACGCTGAACAGCACGATCGTCGTGACGGCCCGGGCAGAGGCCAAGATGCCGGTCACCGGCGAGGTCCTGCAGGTGCGGCGGGCGCGCATCGTCGGCTCACAAGGTCATTCCGGGCACGGCACGTTCCCCAGAGTGATTGAGTGCATGGCCAGTGGCATGGACATGACCCGCATGAGCACTAAGAAGATCAGCCTGGAAGAGGTGCCCGAAAACATCATCGAGTTACAGACGAACCGGAAGGAATGTAAGATCACCTGCCGGATGTAAAGTTGGGTTACAGAAACCGGGTTTTCCGGAAAAAACCCGGTTTCTGGCCCGTTTACTCATCTATTCATCTACTCAAACAACCGAATGCCAATGAAACTCAGCATTGTTCTTTCCACTCAGGCCGCCCAATTCGAAGCGGTGGCCTTCAAAGGTGATTTCGAAACCAACGTCGCCAAGATCGCCAGCATGGGCTACGACGGCGTCGAACTCGCCATCCGCGATCCCAAACTGGTGGACGGCGACGAATTGGAGCGTATCGTGTCGGCTCACGGGTTGGTCGTGCCGGCTATCGGCACGGGGCAGGCATGGGGAGAGGAGGGACTCTCTTTCACCGATCCCAACCCGGCCATCCGCGCTGCCGCCATCGAGCGGACTCAATCTCACATCCCCTTTGCCGCGCGGATGGGGGCTGCCTGCGGTGAGCCCTTCGGCTCCGCTCAGGACAGGCCTGGTCGAACCGTCATCATCATCGGCCTGCTACGCGGCATCGTCAAGCCGGGTGTAGATCAGACCCAGGCGATGGACTGGCTGGTGGACGCGTTGCGGCAGTGTTGCACGGCGGCACAGCCTCACGGTGTACGGCTGGCACTGGAGCCCATCAACCGGTATGAGACCACGCTGGTCAACAACGTGGCCCAGGGACTGGAACTGATCGAGCGCGTCGGCGCCGACAACTTTGGCCTGTTGCTGGACACGTTCCACATGAACATCGAGGATGCGGTGCTTGAGGACAGTGTCCGCGCCTGCGGCGACCGCATCTTTCACTTTCACGTGGCCGATTCCAACCGCTGGTATCCCGGCGCAGGGCATCTTGACTTCGAGTCCATCTTGGAGGCCCTGTTCGCCACTGGCTACCAGGGCTTCATCTCCGGCGAGTTTATGCCTTTGCCAGACGCCGACACGTCGGCCCAACAGAGCATTGCCTATTTGCGCAGTCTGTGATAGAGGACTTGAACCACTGAAGTTCCGAACGCACCAAAGGAGACGTGACGTTCAATGGTGATGACGTATCCCAAATGGCACCTGCCCCCAGATCGGTACTTTGACCCCGACCCGGCGCAGCGGCGTTTCGCGCGGGAGTTGTACGAGTCGGTGGCCGACCTGCCCATCGTCAGCCCACACGGGCACGTGGACCCTCGTCTCTTCGTTGACGCAGAGACCACCTTCGGCACACCCGCCGAGTTGCTGATCATCCCGGACCATTACGTCTTCCGTATGCTCTACTCGCAGGGTATCCCGTTGGAATCGCTGGGGGTTCCCGCTGACACCGGGGAGCAGGATCATCGCAAGATCTGGCAGATTTTCGCCGAGAACTTTTACCTCTTCCGGGGCACACCGACTGGCATCTGGCTGGCCTACGTGTTCGACCAAGTCTTCGGCATCAAGGAGAAACTGACGAGGGAGACGGCCCAGGCCATCTACGACCAGATGGCGGCCCAGTTGGCTGCGCCCGAATTCCGCCCGCGCGCCTTATTCGAGCGATTCAACGTCGAGGTGCTCTGCACCACCGACTTTGCGACTGACCCATTGTGCCATCATCAGGCCATCCGGGCCTCCGGCTGGAAAGGGGACATTCGACCCACCTTTCGCCCCGACGACGTGGTACATCTGCTGAGGCCGGGCTGGCGGCAGAACATAAACAAGTTGAGCGACCTGACCGGCATTGAGATCAATTCGTATTCGATCCTGGTCAAGGCGTTGGAAGAGCGGCGGGTGTTTTTCAAATCGCTGGGAGCGACCGCGACCGATAGCGACGGAACCTCGCTCACCACCGGCGAGCTATCCCCTCAGGAAGCGAACCGGATTTTCCAGCGGGCGCTGAAGGGCCAGGCCACAGCAGAGGACGCGGCGCGTTTCTTCGGCCACATGTTGATGGAGAGCGCGCGGATGAGCATCGAGGACGGGCTGGTGATGCAGGTACATTTCGGCTCCTATCGCAATCACAACCAGTTGCTCTTTGACCGGTTGGGGCCGGACATGGGGTGCGACATTCCCATCCAGGCTGAATTTACGCGCAACCTGCACCCACTGCTGAACAAGTACGGCAACGATCCGCGCCTGACCTTCATTGCCTTCACGCTGGACGCATCTACCTATACCCGCGAACTGGCCCCCCTGGCCGGGCACTATCCGGCTATGAAACTCGGCCCGCCCTGGTGGTTCCACGACAGCGTCAACGGTATGCAGCGTTATTTCCAGCAGGTGATGGAGACGACCGGCCTCTACAACACCGTTGGTTTCAACGACGACACCCGCGCATTCCCCTCGATTTCCGCGCGGCACGACCTGTGGCGGCGTATGAGCGCCAATTGGCTCGCGGGGTTGGTCGTGCGGGCCATCGTGGACGTGGACGACGCCCGGGAGATGATCCTGGACCTGGCCTATCGGCTGGCCAAAAAGGCATACAAATTCAATGAACAATGAACAATGGAACAATGAACAACGGGACGAGAAACCAGGTTTTTCGGAAAAAACCCGGTTTCTGGAGCAACTGACCGGCTTGACGGTCTATCCTCGGTCGGTGGTTGACCTGGATGGCACTTCCTACCTTTTGGCGCGGAGCGATGAGGACAAATATCTCGTTGTTCTGGGCAACACAACTGGCTTTGAGAGAAATTCGCAATCCGCAACTCGCAATTCGTTATTTCTTTGCCCCCTCACGCCAGCCAACGGGGCTGCACTGCGCACTCGCCTGTACTGGCTGCGTCCTGTGCCGCTGGGCCTTCAGACCTCGGCCGGCTTTGGCGACCGGCTGGGGCTGGCAACTCCGGGGCACGTGCGGGCGGCCCGGCAGTTCGACGGTATCGCGCCGATCTTCGCCCAGCAGTCAGTGCGCGAAAACGCCCGCACGGGCCGTACACCGCAGCAGGTGGTGGACGATGCCACCTGGGGTCTCTTCCAGGAGGGCTGGCGCAAGCCATGGGGCGCGGACGCCGACCACCTCAAGACACCCGATGTCGTGGACAGTTTCGTCGCTGCCGGGTATACCTTTTTCACGGTGGACCCCGGCGACCACGTGGACAATGAAGCGCACACCGCCCCGCCTGCCGAGGTCGAGGCCAAGATGCAGGCTCTCCCCTGGGACGCGCTGGAAGACACGGTAAGGGATATGGAGCGACGCTACCTGGCCCGCCCCTTCGACCTGGGAGAGGAAGCCCTCACCTTCGAGCGGGAAGTATTGTGGCGGGCGGCGGCCAAGTACGGGCACGCAGTCGCTCACGCGGCGCGAATGTACCGCTACTTGTCCGAGCGGGCGGGAGAGAATGGCTTTGAGTTCGAGGTCTCTGTGGACGAGACGGAGACACCGACCTCGCCAGAGGAGCACTTCTTCATCGCCAACGAGTTGCGTCGCCTGGGGGTACGCTGGGTCAGCCTGGCCCCCCGTTTCGTCGGGCGCTTCGAGAAGGGCGTGGACTACATCGGCGACCTGGACACGTTTGCGGCCGAGTTCGCCCGCCATGCAGCCGTGGCGCGGGCGATGGGGCCGTACAAGATCAGTATCCACTCCGGGTCTGACAAGTTCAGCATCTACCCCATCGCCGCCCGATTGGCGGATGGCGGTTCGGCTGGGCTCACCGGATCGCTGGTGCACGTCAAGACCGCTGGCACCAGTTACCTGGAGGCGCTGCGTGCTGTGGCCCAGGTAGCCCCAACCTTCTTCAAGGAGATTCTGTCCTTTGCTCGCGAGCGCTACGAAACGGACCGCGCTACCTATCACGTATCAGCGCAACTGACCAACGTCCCGCCCACCCTTAATTCCCCCTCCGGGGGGAAGGCAGGCGCACTGAGTGACGCCGACCTGCCCGACCTCCTGGATCAGTTTGACGCACGGCAAGTGCTGCATGTGACATTCGGTTCGGTGCTGAATCGATTCGGTGACCGGCTGCTGGCAGCACTGCGGAAGCACGAGGAAGTTTACTACGCGCTACTCGAGTCTCACTTTGAGCGGCACCTGTCCCCTTTCGCAGGGTGTAAGAGAGTGTAAGGAGGAAACTACCAATGGCTGAACCGATAACCAAGGCAATCGTCCCGGCCGCGGGGTTGGGCACGCGACTCTTACCGGCCACCAAGTCGCAGCCCAAGGAGATGCTACCGGTGGGGCGCAAACCAGTGATCCAGTACGTGGTGGAAGAATTGCAGGCCGCCGGCCTGCGCCAGATTCTCATAGTCACCGGGCGCCGCAAGCGGGCCATCGAAGACCACTTCGACGCAGACCCCGAACTCGTGTCGGCGCTAAAGCAGGCCGGGAACGAAGCGGGGCTGGCGGACCTGTCTTACCTCGATGGCAAGTCGCGCTTTTTCTACACCCGGCAGAGCGCTCCTAAGGGGCTGGGCCACGCGATTTCGCTGGGCGCCGATTTCGTGGACAGCGACGACTGTGTGGTGGCACTGGGAGATAGCCTCATCGCTGCCGAGAACCCTGCTGCCCCACTGCAAGCGATGATGAAAGCCCATCGCCAACTGGGAGCGGCGGCCGTCGTAGCTGTGGAGAAAGTACCTCTGGAAGAAGCCTTCCGTTACGGCATCGTCAGCATCAACAGTGCTGAACCTCCCCCCGGTGAGCCGGTGGCCGTAACCGACATTGTTGAGAAGCCCCCCACAGGCACTGCCCCGACCACTCTGGCGGTAGCCGCACGCTACGTCTTCAGTCCGGCCATCTTCGAGGCACTCAGTCGTACGTTGCCCGACGAGCGGGGAGAGATTCAACTGACCGACGCGATCAAATTGTTGATCCACATGGGAGAATCAGTTTATGCCTGGCTCCTCTCTCCTGACCAGCGTCGCTATGACGTGGGTAATTTCGAGAGTTACTTTCGCACCTTCATTGACTTCACCCTGTCTGATGAACGATACGGCTATCTAGCCCGAAAATACATCAAGGCCAAAGCCTATGAACTCTGATCAACGTGAGGTGATCTGCTCGGCACCTGGCCGGGCCGGGATTATCGGCAACCCAACAGACATGTACGGCGGCGCGGTTCTCTCATGCTCGGTGGGCATGCGTGCACGCGTGACCGTGACGCCCGCCCCTTCGGCAGGCTCAGGGCAGGCCCCTCACCTCGTGCTGGAAACCAACGAGCAGGAATGTCGGATCACCAGCCGGGATGATCTGCGTCCGCAGCGCGACTGCTTCGACGTGGGCCGGGCCGTCCTCGACTATATGCGCCTGCCGCCGCTGGCCTGTCGCGTGCGCTACGAGAGCGAAATCCCCTTGCGCAGTGGACTGTCGGGGTCCACGGCACTGGTGGTGGCCTTGCTGCAAGCGTTGTTGGCCTGGCAGGGAGAACATCCCCACCTGTACCAATTGGCCGAGAGGGCCCGTTACATTGAGTTGAACTATCTCAAAGTCGTGTGTGGCTATCAAGACGCCTACATGTGCACTTTCGGCGGCCTGAATTACATGGACTTCCGAGGGAAACAATTCTACCGTGAAGCCGAGGCGGAACTCTTCGCTACTATCGAGCCGCTGGCTGACTATGTATCTCGGTTGCCCTTCGTGTTGAGTTTTACCGGCGTGCAGCATGCCTCCGGCGCGGTCCACAAACCGATCCGCGAACGCTGGTTGGAGGGAGAGGCAACCGTGGTGGAGGGATACAAGCGCATCACGGAGATCGCCCGCATAGGCAAAAAATCACTCCTCACGGCCGACTGGCCGCTGTTGGGGCGACTGATGAACGAGAATCACGCCATCCAGCGCACCCTGGGCGGCTCTGGCGAGGTGAATGAGAGGCTGATCGCTGCCGCCCTGGAGGCCGGCGCACTGGGGGCCAAGCTGGCCGGCGCCGGCCACGGCGGTACGACCATCGCCCTCTGGCCCTGGCCAGACACCACGCGGCTAGAGAAAGCCTTGCACGAGGCTGGCGCATCGGCGACTTATCGCCTCCAAACAGTGCCAGGAGCAATGATTGAGAAAGGTGAGGAGAAGGAGGCATAATGGGCGACGAATATCTAGACAGTCTTTTCGTATTATCAGGAAAGGTCGCTGTCGTCACTGGCGGCGGCGGGGTGCTATGCGGGGTGATGAGCAACGCTCTGGGACGGCTCGGCGTGAAGGTGGCTGTGCTGGACATAGCGGAGGAGGCGGCACAGAGAGTGGCCAACGAGATTGCAGCCGAGGGAGGTGAAGCCATTGCTGTGCAGTGCAACGTGCTCGACAAAGCCAGCCTGGAGATTGGCCGTGACGCTGTGCTGGCCCGTTTTGATCACGTGGACATCCTGATCAACGGCGCGGGGGGCAACAAGAAGCAGGCCACCACCAGCCCCGACCTGACCTTCTTCGATCTACCGGCCGACGCCATCCAGTGGGTCTTTGACCTGAACTTCATCGGCGCGCTACTGCCCAGCCAGGTGTTTGGGCGGCTGATGGCGGAGCAGGGACATGGCATCGTTCTCAACGTCTCTTCGATGAGCGCCTTGCGCCCCCTGACCCGTATTCCGGCCTACTCGGCGGCCAAGGCGGCGGTGAGCAACTTCACACAATGGCTGGCTGTCCACCTGGCGCAGGAGTATTCGCCCCACATCCGGGTCAACGCTCTCGCCCCTGGCTTTTTCCTGACTGAGCAGAACCGCTTCCTGCTGACCGACGAGCAGACGGGTGAATTGACCCCTCGCGGGCAGACCATCATTGACCACACGCCGATGGGCCGCTTCGGTGACCCGGAGGACTTGATCGGCACGATGCTGTGGCTGCTATCGCCGGGTGCGGAATTCGTCACGGGGATTGTGGTGCCGGTGGATGGGGGCTTTTCGGCGTTCAGCGGGGTGTAGCGGGGCTCTCGTGCTCGGCGATGTGCCAGAAAGGGTTGT
>JAUWOI010000496.1 GCA_030612185.1 Anaerolineae bacterium | reverse complement strand
CAGACCGAGCCGCGCCGCCTCGGCCGTTGCCAGGATGCCACAGCCGCCGGAACTGGGGACGACTAACAGCCGGGCGCCACTATTGCTCACAGCCTCCGTCCCCGGGGGCGGCCCCTCCAAATCCAGACTCGCCAACGCCTTGGCGCTATCGTACAATGACTCGATGTCGGGCACACGCACGATGCCGAACTGTCTACAGGCGGCGTCAAATACATCATCGCGCCCTGCCAGCGACCTGGTGTGAGAAGCGGCAGCGCGCTGTCCTCCCTCCGTTCGTCCAGACTTGAGGACTACGATGGGCTTCTTGGGGATGGCGCGTTTCACAGCCTCCAGGAACCGGCGACCGTGCTTAGCCCCCTCGAGATAGAGTGCAATGACCCGGCTCCCTTCGTCGTCGGCAAAAAAATCAATCAGATCCGTCTCGCAAACGTCCGCCTGGTTGCCCAGGCTGACCGTCGCTGAAATCCCAAGACCATCGTCCACGGCCCAGCCGGCCAGAGTGGCTGCCACAGTCCCGCTCTGCGAGATCACGGCCAGGGAACCGGATGCAGTGACCAGCGGCCAAGACGCGCATAGTTTGTTGGGCCGGTAGTTGATCCCCTGACAGTTTGGCCCTACGAGCCGCAGGCCGGTCTCCGTGACAATATCCAGCAACTCCTGTTCCAGGTCCTCTCGTCCTGCCTCCCGAAACCCCCCGCTAATGATGATACCGGCTCTTGCACCCTTGCCAGCCGCCTCACGCAGCACCCCCGGCACGAAAGGGGCAGGGACGACGACGACCACAAGATCCAGGCCCGATGGTATCTCACTTACCGACGGATAAACTCGCAATCCCAGAATCTCATTCGCCTTCGGATTGACAGCATAGACGTTTCCCTCATAGCCGCCATTGAGAACGTTCGCCAGGATCACGTGTCCCAATTTCGCTGGGTTCGACGACGCCCCGACGACTGCCACAGAACGCGCCCAAAACAGCCTCGACACACCATTGTTCATTGTTTCATCGTTCATTGCTTCATTGTTCATTGTTCTTTGTCCCCTGTGCTCGCTGCACCACAATCACCCCACCCATAATCAGCAGGATGCCTAAGCCCATTGACGAGGTCATCCGCTCGCCGACAAACATCCAGGCAATCAGCGGCGCTAGGCCAACCTGAAGCGAGTTGAGCGTAGTAGCGCTGGCTACGCTGGTCAACGACAACGCTGAGGTAATGCTGACCAGCGCTACCGTGTTGAACAACCCGGCAATCAGCACGTTGAGCAACAGTTGCCGCGATGTGGTCACGTATAGCCCCATGTTGCCGGTGGCGAGAAGGTAGACGTTGTTAAGAACGATACCCGTCAGTGTGGCGATAGCCAGGGATTGAAAGCGGTCAACGCCACGACGCATCGCGTAGGTGACCAGCACGCCCGAAAGCGCCCAGCAGAACGCCGTGCCTGTAGCGTACGGCACCGCCAGCCACCAACCATGGGAAAGTGTCACGTCGCCACTCCGCCCCAGTGTTAGCACGAGCAGGCCCGTTATACTGATCACCATTCCTGCCACCATCTTGCGGTTGAGTGGTTCGTGCAAAAGGAGCGCCGCGAGCAATGCCCCCCAGAGCACCTGGGTGCCGGAGACCGGGCTGGCGACCAGGATGCCGCCCTCCTGCAACGCCGCAAACAACAGCGGGTTGGCGACCACAAAGGTCAGCACGCCATAGCCAACCAGTGGTGCGAGCAGCCTCCAGTCGCTCAGTGGCGAAACCGTGTCAGGATGACGGCGTCTAGCGCCCAACCCCATCACCAGTGCAAACAGGAAAACCGGCGTCGCTCGCAGGCTGACCCCCAACATGTAGTTGAGATCATTCCCTCGTACTGCCACACCGGTGAAGACGTTAGTGAGTGCGTAGAAAAGGGCCGCACCCAGTGCCCAGAGTTCACCTTTCCTTGTCTTCATTCAGATCTCGCAAGTCCTCTTCGACTCCGCAATCACCCGGTCGGGCGTGGCGGGAAGTTGGCGGATACGCACGCCTATGGCGTCATGAATCGCATTGATGACAGCCGGCGCGGTGGGGATGGCGGCGGCCTCGGCGATGCCCTTGGCTCCGTAAGGCCCGTTCGGGTCGGGGTCCTCGATGAGCAATACCTCCACCGGTGGCGCATCTTTGATGACTGGGATACCGACCTTAGCCAGCGTGTCCGTCGCCAGGCGGCCCCGGTCCAGGATGAACTCCTCCGAAAGCGCGTAGCCCAGCCCCATCAAGCAACTGCCCTCGATCTGGCCTCGCGCGCCGTGGGGGTTGATCGTCCGCCCGACGTCGTGAGCGGCGACTATCTTACGCACGTGCACCTCGCCACTACCCTCATCCACATCCACGATGACGGCCTGGGTGGCGTAACTGAAGGAGATGAAGTTAACGCGCTCGTCCTGGTCCTTGTTCTCGCTCTCGTCCTCCCCAGCGGCCCCCAGCGAGAAGGTCGGCGGTGGGTTGTACGTATGCTCCACGGAGATCGTTCGTCCCTCATCTCGAAGCCGAGCCGCCAGATCGGCCAGCGTCTTGGCGGTGAGCGTGGTTTCGTCTGGCAGTTCGGTGCGCAGTTGCTCCAGGAACAGTGTCGCCGCCTCGACCGCTGCGTTGCCCGACATAAAAGTGGTGCGTGAGGCGCTGGTGATGCCCCCATCTGGAGTGCGCGCCGTGTCGCAGGCCAGTGTGTCAATGAGAGTGTAGGGCAGACCCAAAGCCTGGGCCGCCATCTGTGCGACCACCGTGTCGGCTCCCTGGCCCAGGTCAGCGCCGCCGAACCGGACGAGGATGCGGCCCTCAGGCGTCAAGTCCAAACCCACGCCGGTCTGCTCAGGCAGGCCCAGCCCCAGCCCGACGTTCTTGTAACAACTGGCCACGCCCACGCCACGCTTATGCCCAGGTGCAGGCGGTGGCAATTCGGCCTTCGCCACTTCCAGCGTTTCCTCAACCAGCCTCAGCGTCTCGACGAACGGCACGCTTTCGTTCACCACCTGTCCTGTCGCCGTCGCGCTGCCGGGCCTCAATCCGTTGATCTGGCGCAGTTCGAACGGGCTCATCCCGAGTTTCCCGGCCAACTCATCCACCAACGACTCTACGGCGAAGGCCGATTGGGGGATGCCGAAGCCCCGCATTGCCCCGCAGGCGACGTTGTTGGTGTAGACCGAGAGGCCCTTGATGCACACATTGGGGATGTCGTAGGGGCCGGTGGCGAAGAGCGTCGCCTGGTCGAGCACAGGGATGCCCGCGCTGGAGTAGGCGCCGGTGTCGGCCAGGATGTCGCAGGTCAGGGCCACCAATCGGCCGTCGCGGGTCGCGCCCAGGCGGACGGTGTGCTCCATCGCGTGGCGCTTGGTATGGAAGCGCAGACTCTCGGCTCGCTTCAGCACCATCTTGACTGGCCATCGGGTGTGATAGGCAGGGCGAACGCATTTATAATTCCAGACCGATTCTGCTCCCGCCGGATCGCCAGATCCGGCGGCTGAACAGACCAGATTGGGCGAGTTTGGCCTCCCTTTAGCCTGGATTTGACAATCCAGGCCGAGCAAACGGATAA
>JAUWOI010000167.1 GCA_030612185.1 Anaerolineae bacterium | reverse complement strand
CTCCTCTTCCCCTTGTCTCCCCCTCCCCCCGTCTCCGGGACAAGATATATCCCCGGCAAACTCACCAGCGTGACCGCCCCTTTTACAAGAACGTTGGCCCAGAAGATGGACCACACCGTCGCGGTGGGTAATTGGCCACCGAACGCCCCCCAACAGAATATGAGGCTATCCAGTGGTACGCTGACACTGTTGCTGACCAGTACCCGCGCCCACTGGTAGCGGCGCGTCACCCGCGTGACCCACAGGTGGTAAACCTCAGTGTCGGTGAACTCGCTGCCGACCTCAGCGACAATGGATGCGACGACGATGCGCCACACGGGCGTGAGAACGGCGGCGAACTCGCGCTGCAGCCGCCAGGTGGGGTCGGGCGGGAGCCAGGCGGCGAAGGCGAAAAAACCGGCCATCAGCAGGTTGATGAGACCCGCCGTGACGATGATGGTGCGAGCCGTGGTCCTGCCGAGCATCTTGTGCACCAGGTCGCGCAGCGTGAAAGTGAAGGGGTAGACGAAGGTGCCGGCGTCTATACTGAATCCGGCCACTAGTGCGATCTTGAGGCTCAGGACGTCGGAGAGCATCTGTGCAGCAATGTAGGCGGCGACGACGAGGACGCCCGCGATTGTGAGAGAAGTCGCACTGTCAGAACGCTTCATGGTAGAATACTCGATACTGGATCTGATCAGGCTCAAAGAGACACGCCCACGAGCGCCAGGATCTCGGACGCAATCTCCTCGATGGGTTTGTCGGTCACGTCAACGACGGGCCACCCAGTCTGGCTGCGGAAGATGCCCAGCGCGTACTCCACCTCGCGACGCACGGGATCGGGCTTGGCGTACTCGCCTGTAGCCCCGCCCAGGTATTCCTCCCGTACGCGCCGCAACTCCGCGAGCCGCACAGGGTTAATCGTGAGGCCGAAAACGCGATACATTCCTGTTCATCCAGACTGGCTAGGCTGTCGGGACAGGTACCCTGTCCTCACGTTTCACATTTTTCATTTCACGCACAAGTATAACCCATCGCGGCGGGCTTGACAAGCGGTCGAGGCGACGTATACTTGGCCCGAGATGGCCGACGAAGTGCAGCAAGCAGAATCTCACGAACCCGAGACAGAGACGGTAGAGAAGCAAGGAGGTGTGCTCCGGCGACTCTGGAACCGCGTCGCTTTCGCCTGGCGCTGGCTGTGCAGGCCAGACAAGGTCGGGCAGCCCCTCACGCTGCGACCGCGCGGCGTAAGATTGCTCATTCTGCTGATCCTGGGTAACCTGGTGGTACTGGTACTGCTAACCGTCGCGCTGTACCAGACGACCACGCTGTCAGCCATAGAGGAGCCTCCCGAATTCATCGTCGTCGCTACCGCGACGCCCGGACCCACACCCACCCCTGGCTCCACACCCACCCCTTTCGGCAGCGGCGGGGCCATCGCCTTCACCCTGCGGCGCAACGGCAACGCTGATATCTACGCCCTCAACCAGGCTGAGCGACAACTGGTGCGGCTGACCTACGACCCGGCCGAGGACCGTGACCCGGCTTGGTCGCCCGATGGCAACTACGTCGCCTTCGCCTCGAACCACGCCCACAATTGGGACATCTACCTGCTGGATCTGGTCAGTGGCGCACTGATCCGCCTAACCCACGATCCCGGATTCGACGCTAACCCCAGTTGGTCGCCTGACGGTCGCTGGATCGCCTTTGAATCCTACCGCCGTGGCAACCTTGACATTTACGTGATGAGCACCGCCGAGCAGCAACTGCAGCGCATCACGACCGACCGCGCACCCGACTACGGGCCGGCCTGGTCGCCCGACAGCCGCGCTATCGCCCTCAGTTCCTTCCGTGACGGCAACAAGGATATCTACCTCTACCTCCTCGACGGTGAGGGAGAGATCATCAACGTCACCCAAAGCCCCGACCTGGACGAAGACGACCCGGCCTGGTCACCTGACGGCACACAAATGGCCTACGTAAGCGGGCCACGGGGCAATCCCTCCATCCAGGTCACGACCTTCGATTGGGACGCGATGACGGCCAACCAGACCCAGACTGAACTCTTGGGCGTTGGCAGTTCTCCAGCCTGGGCACCCGATGGGCAAAGCCTCGTCTACGCTTACGAACGGGGCGAGCGCGACCATCTCGTCGCGGCCAGCATGACAGGCTGGGCGCTGTTCCAGGAGGTTTACAGCATTGAGGGGCCGCTGGACGACCTGGCGTGGACGAGCCTCGCACTTTCTCCCCGCGTCGTGGCCCGGGCCCAGGCCGCCGAACCGCCCGAGCCACCGTTCTACGTGGAACTGGTGCAGCCGATGCCAGCCAGTGGCCCGCCATTCAGGCTATTCCCGCTCCCCAACGCTAACGGCGACGAGGAGCCGTTCCTGTCCGACCGGGTGAACGAGAGTTTCAACGCACTACGCCAGCGCCTGATCGAGGAAACGGGGTGGGACTATCTGACCACACTGGGCAGTTCGTGGCTGCCGATTACCCATACGCCGCCATCGGGTCACTCACGTATGAGTTGGCACGTCTGTGGCAGAGCGATCAGGCTGGACCAAGAACCCTACGAGGACGATGAACCGTGGGTCGAACTGGTACGGGAGGATGTGGGCAACGTCACCTACTGGCGCATCTTCATACGCACCGCCGAGCAAGATGGAAGCATGGGCGAGCCCCTGCGCGAAGCAGTGTGGGGCCTGAACGCCCGTCAGGACGGCGGGCGCGCTATGGTGGAGGGTGGCGCGCCCAAAGCGCACATTCCGGCTGGCTACTACGTGGACTTCACTACCCTCGCCAGCGACTACGGGTGGGAGCGGATACCGGCCCTGTGGCGCTGGCGCTACTTCTGGCCGGACATCCGCTGGTGGGAGTTCCAGAAGACCGACGGGCTGACCTGGTGGGAGTGTATGCTGGAGATTTTCGAGCCAAAGAAGATCGAGGCTGCTTTCGGGCCCATTCCGGGATACGAGGACTGAGTTCTTATCCCAAAAGTGTTCCCCGCCCGCCGTCCTCGCTCAGGGGCAAACAGACTTGGAGAGCGCCCCACTGCACCACAAGCGGTTTTGTTCATTGATCACCGTCCAGTACTTCCGGTGAAAAGGTCAATATGCAGCGCAAACCTTACTAACTCTGCATCCTCCTGAAGACCGAGCTTGGTCAACAGATTCTCCCGGTGCCGGGCCACGGTTTTGGGACTGATGCACAGAATCTCAGCGATTTCCCGCCGGCTATGCCCTTCGGTGATGAGTTGCAGAACCTCCCGTTGACGCGACGTGAGTGACTCGTATGCCTGCAGCCGATCACTCACGGGTGCTGCGCGAAGATACGTCTCCACCACCGCCTCAGAGATGCCGGGGCTGAGATATTTCTCGCCCCGGTATGCTGCCTCGATGGCGAGCTGGAGTTCGTTGTACACAGCGCGCTTGAGCACATACGCCGACGCCCCTCCCCGCAGCGCCTGGTGGACGTAGATCTCGTCTGTGTACATAGACAGGATAACGACCCTGGTATCGAACCCCTTGCTGGCGATTCGAACAGTCGCTTCGAGGCCATTCAGGCCGGGCATGCCAATGTCCATCACTACTACATCGGGATGCAGTTCCTCGACCAATTGCACCGCTTCCCGGCCATCGCTGGCTTCCCCAACCACCGTGAACCCAGGTTTGGATTCCAGTAATGCTCGTAAGCCCTGCCGCACCAGGGCATGGTCATCAGCCAACAGTACACGAATAGCCATCCTCTCAACCCTTTCGCATGCTACGCTCCGAGCCGTTCTCCGCCCAGGGGAAGTATACCGCACATCGTGCTGGGACGCAATCGGCCGGGATTTGGAATTTGGGGTTTGATATGGTATCATTGTACCGGACGAGGCAAAATGGCTGCATGCATCATCATCCTGACCGGCGAGCGCGGCGCGGGCAAGAGTACCGTCTGCCGTGAGACCATCGCCCTGGCGCAAGCCAGGACATACACGTGCGGAGGTATCATAACCTTTAGCCGTCCCGGCGGCGACTTGGACGTGCTTGACGTACGTGGCGGCGATGTGCGCCGGCTGACCCTCGAACCTGACGCGAGCAGCCCTGTCGTGATCCAGGGCCGTTTCCGCTTCGACCCCGAAACGCTGGCCTGGGGGAACGCAGTGTTGGTCCACACCTTGCCATGCCACCTGCTCGTAGTAGACGAACTAGGGCCGCTGGAGATAGAGCGAAAGGAGGGGTGGCTGAAAGCGTTTGACGTGCTACGCAGAGCCGACTTCGCACTGGCGATCGTCGTCATCCGCCCCGAGTTAGTGGCGCGGGCACAACTCGAACTACCCGTCAGCGCGACGACCGTCATCACCGTAATGCCAGACAACCGGGATGGCATGCCTGCTGTACTTATGGAGATACTGGAAAGGGAACTAGGTCTCCTCCAGATGGGCCAGCCCGCACTGCAGCACCCGTAGTGGCAGTAGCCCGCACCTGGCCCGCACCGGACCCAGCGTGATGCCCAGCATCCTGAACACGTCCTCGTCCTGCAGCGCCTTCAATTCCTCCACCGTCTTGCCCAGAATCTCCTCGGTCAACATCGAGGCCGACGCCAAACTGATCACGCAGCCGCGGCCGCTGAACCGTGCCTCGCTCACCCGTCCATCCTTCAGCCGAATGTCGAGCCGCGCCACGTCACCGCAGACCGGATTATCCTGCTCACAGGAGATATCCGCGTCATCCAGCGTCCCCTGGTTGCGGGGGTGGCGATAATGATCGAGTATGTGCTCGCGGTATAAGTTCTCCACTCGGCTTCCCTAAAACCAACTCTGTGCCTTCTGGATTCCCTCCACCAACCGGTCCACTTCCTCGCGGATGTTGTAAAGGTAAAAACTGGCCCGCGCTGTGGCCTCCAGGCCTAAACGCGCATGGAGCGGCTGCGCGCAGTGGAAGCCGGCGCGGATGGCGACCCCCTCCCCATCAAGCACCTGAGCCAGGTCGTGGGGATGGATAGATTCGACGGCGAAGGCGACCACTCCACACCGCTCCCCGGTCAGCGGCCCAATCACGTGTACACCAGGTGCCTCTTCCAACCGCTCCACAGCATAGGCCGCTAACTCCTGTTCGTGCAACCACACCGCCTGCATCCCCACCCTGCTCAAGTAATCCACTGCTACGCCCAGCCCCACCGTCTCGGTGATGGCTGGAGTGCCAGCCTCGAACTTCCAGGGCAAATCACTCCAACTCGCCTCCTCACGTCCCACCCGCCGGATCATCCCGCCGCCGCTGAGGAAGGGCGGCATGTCCTCCAGCAGTTCCGATCGCCCGTAGAGCACGCCGACGCCCGTCGGCCCGCACATCTTGTGGCCAGAGAAGGCCAGAAAGTCGCAATCCAGCGCCTCCACGTCCACTGGCAAGTGAGGCACACTTTGCGCTGCGTCCACTAGCACCCGTGCACCGGCCGCGTGGGACAGGGCGATGATCTCCCGCGCCGGGTTCACCGTACCCAACACATTGGAGACGTGCGTGAAGGCGACGATCTTGACCGGGCCTTGTAGAAGATAGTCGAGGGATTCCAGGTCGAGATGCCCCGCGCTGGTCACAGAGACGTAGGCCAGTTCGGCCCCAACCTCCCGCGCGAGTAACTGCCAGGGCACCAGGTTGCTATGGTGCTCCATCTCGGTGACGACGATGCGGTCGCCTGACCCCACGTTGGCCCGGCCCCAGGTATGGGCCACCAGGTTGATCGCCTCCGTCGTATTGCGGGTGAAGATCACGCCACGGCGGTCCAGGGCACTGATGAAAGCGGCGACCTTGTCCCGCGCTTCCTCGTAGGCAGCGGTCGCCTCTTCGCTCAGGGTGTGCACCCCTCGGTGGATGCTGGCATAGTGTGCGCGATAGAACTCGTCCAGCGCCTCAAGTACAACCCGTGGCTTCTGCGCCGAGGCGGCGTTGTCCAGGTAGGCTAGCGTCCTGCCGTGCACCTCCCGCGCCAGGATGGGAAAATCAGCCCGCAGGGCGACGGGATCAAGCCTCGCTTTGGTGGTCACACCGCGCCTCCGTGTCGCTAACAAACAGTCTATCCCGCGTTCCGCCTGGAATCGCCCAGTCCCCAGGGAACACCCGCCTGGGAAGTATATCACGATTGGCACGTCCTGCAACCCTCTGGCGCGACTAAAGCATGGCAGAGAGAGGATTTGTATTCTCAGGAAGTCTAACTGAAGAGCGCCTGCAATCGCATCGCCAGCGACATATCCCCTTCGACCTTGAGCTTGCCTTGCATAAAGGCAGCGACCGGGTTCAAGTCGCCGTTGAGCATCGCCACGAAGTCCGCGGCCGCCATCTTCAACGTCACGGTGGACGCTGTTGCGGCCCCCTCAGTGACGCTGAGTTGGTTATTGGCGATAGTCGCCGTCCACTGCCCGCCTCCCTCGCCCGAGAGGTCAAACAGCACGACAGCATCTATCCCCGCCAGTTTCTGGGGGTCAGCCGATTCCTGTAGCGACTCCAGCGCCTGGACTGCACTTGTAAATTCGGGCATTTTGTCCTCCTGTTATGAAAATAGATTGGTAGGGCAAGATGGTGACATCTTGCCCTACCCCATCTCCTCCCAATTCTCCCCCACCTTGAGGTCAGCCTTGAGGGGAGCCTTGAGTTCGAAAGCGTTCTCCATTACCTCGCGCATCAACGGCGCGACGGTCGCCACCTCATCCTCGGGGGTCTCGACGACCAGTTCGTCGTGTACCTGCAGGATTAAACGCGCCCGCAGGTCCCGCTCCTGGAGTGCACGCTGCAAGTGAATCGTGGCAATGTTGATGATGTCGGCGGCGGTTCCCTGAATTGGAGCGTTGATCGCCATGCGCTCAGCAGACTGGCGCACGTTGTGGGAAGCCTTGCTGCCCGGCTGCAACTCGGGGAAGTAGCGCCGCCGCCCCAGCAGTGTCTCCACGTACCCCTGCTGCGTGGCGAATGCCTTGGTGGTGTCAATGTACTCCCGCACCTTCGGGAAGCGTTCGAAGTAAGCCTTGATAAAGTCCTCGGCCTCGGCCTGCGTCAGGTCGGTTGCGTTTGCCAGGCCGTAGGCGGTCTGTCCATAGGAAAGGCCAAAGTTGACAGCCTTCGCCACCCGCCGCATATCGGGGGTCACCTCCGCCAGTGGGACGCCCATAATAGCGGCGGCGGTGCTGGCGTGGATGTCTTCACCGCGGGCGAACGCGCTCAACAGCCCCTCGTCGCCGGAAATGTGGGCCATCACGCGCAACTCCACCTGCGAGTAGTCGGCCGCGATCAGTTTCCAGCCCGGCTCGGCGACGAAGGCCCGCCGCACCTGCCGCCCCAGTTCCGTGCGGATGGGGATGTTCTGCAAGTTGGGGTCGCTACTGCTCAACCGCCCGGTCACCGTCCCGGTCTGTTTGTACGAGGTGTGCAGCCTGCCGGTGTGTGGATTGACGAGCCGGGGCAGCGCGTCCACGTAAGTGGACTTCAGTTTGGCCAGCCCCCGTTGTTCCAAAATCAGGTCAATCACGGCGTGCTTTCCCCTCAGTCTCTCCAGCACGCCAGCCGCCGTCGAGAAGTGGCCGGATTTCGTGCGCCGCAACCCCTGCGTGGGCAGCCCCAGTCTCTTGAACAAGGCATCGGAAAGTTGCTGGGTCGAGTTGACGTTGAAAGCGTAGCCCACCATCTCTTGGATGCGGGCATCCAGTTCGCTCAGCCGGCCGGCCAGTTCCTCAGACATCCGCCCCAACTGCGCGACGTCGAGCCGTACTCCGGACATCTCCATCGCCGCCAGCACCGGCATCAGCGGCATCTCCACTTCGGTGAAGAGTGACCAGAGGTGCTTTTCCTTCAACTCCGCCTCCAGGACAGTCACCAGGCGATGGGTCATATCCACGTCGGCGCATGCGTAGGGGGCCACCTGTGCAACCGGTATCTGATCCATTGTCTTTTGGCCTTTGCCTTTACCAATGAGGTCGGTGATGGGGGTCATCAGCTGCTGGAGCCGCACCCAGGCCAGGTTCTTCAGTCCCAGGCTCCTGGAGGCTGGATTGATGAGCCACTCGGCGATCATCGTGTCGAAGGTCAATCCCTCCACCCGCGCTCCGGCTTGCTCTAATACGGTCAGGTCATATTTTAGGTTGTGGCCGTATTTGGGCTTCTCGGCATTGTTTAGCAGGGGAGCCAACACTGCGAGCACTATCCCAAGTGCCAGTCGCGGATCGTCGGGCGGGGCCGCGATTGGAATGTAGTAGCCCCGCTCGGGTGCGTCGGTAAGGGCGATGCCGACCAGTTGGACTTGCATAGCATCGGTGCCGGTCGTCTCGGTGTCGAGGGTCAGCGCCGGCGCGCTCTCCAGTCGCGCCACCAACTGGCGCAGGGATTCCTCGTCGGCGATGATCTGGTAATCGGCGCTGGGGGCTGCCGCAGGCGTAGTGGCGGGCGCTGCGCCGAACAGGCTAAGTTGGTGGACCGCTCCCGCTGGTCGTGGTTGTCCCTGCTCCGGCTCCAGAACCCGCTCGACCAGCGCGCGGAACTCCCACTCACGGAAGAGGGCCCGCACAGGCTCACGGGCGAAGGAACACACGCGGCACCGGTCGAGATCGAG
>JAUWOI010000523.1 GCA_030612185.1 Anaerolineae bacterium | reverse complement strand
CAGACGTGCCGGTCGGCCAGATTGACGTCATCACCTTCGAGACGTACGTCAAACGAGCGGTGCCGGTGGAAATGCCCGCCTCCTGGCCCAGCGAGGCCCTCAAGGTCCAGGCTGTGGCCGCGCGCACCTACGCCTGGTACTTCACTGAGCATCCTCCCGATCCACAGTGGGACGTCTCCGATTGGACAGATTACCAGGTCATGGGTCGGGAGGATCAACGTCATTGGCGGAGCGACGACGCCACTGACGCCACCGAGGGCCAGTACATCGCCTACCAGGGAGAGGTCATCAAGGCTTTCTACAGCGCCGAGAACGGCTGCCCAACTCGCGGCATCGAGGGAGTGGACTACATTCAAGCCGTGGATGACCCCGTCAGTTTTGGGCAGGAGCGTTGGGGACATGGTTGGGGGATGTCCCAGCGGGGGGCGCGGCGCTGGGTCGAGTGGCACGACTGGGGCTACCAGCAGATTCTCACGCACTATTATACAGGCGTCACGGTAGAACTGCCCGGCACTGGTGGCCCGATGCCCATCGGTGGGGTGACGCTGCCATGGTCGGACTTTTTCGTCACCAGCAACCGGGTGTACGTTGTAGCCAACGCTAGTGACGAGGCAAGCGGCGTGAGCGCAGTCGGGTTTTATGCCATGACCGACACCGCCACCCTTCGGCAGACTCAGGGCGCCACCCTGCTCGTCACCGACACAGTGGGGGACGATGGGTGGAGCGCAGTGTGGGACGTCGCTGCCCTCAGCGATACCACTTCCACGGGTATCACCCTCTCACTCCTCGTCGCCGACGCCGAGGGCAACGTACAATCACAGACCGAAGCGGCCCACATCGGCCTCGACCGCCGGCCGCCGACGGGCACGACGGCGGCTATCCACGATGCTTACACCGACACCATCACCGTCACCCTCTCCTCTCTTTCTGCCGTCGATCCCAGTCCTGGCAGTGGGGTGCAGATGATGGCCTTCAGCAACGATGGATGGGCATGGGAAGGCGAGGCTTTGTGCCATGAGAACGGGTCGGGCGAACAGGTTGACGACGAAGATGCGCTGAACGGCAAAGCCTGGTGCGGGCTGGCCGGTACGCACAGCGCCGGGACCTGGTATGGCCCGTACACCTACGACCTGCCACTCGGCCACGCCTACCGCGCTTACTTCCGTCTGAAGACAAATAACGTGATCACCACCGCTGAGGTAGCCATGCTCGACGTGGTGGATAACGGTGGCACGCGTCTGCTGGGATTGCGTCGCCTGCGCGGGACGGACTTTCGCGCCTCCGACACCTACCAGGAATTCCCGGTGGATTTCAACTACACCGACGCCGGAACCGCCGGCCTGGAGTTCCGCACCGCTTTTCGTTCCACCGCCAGTCTGTACCTGGACCGTGTGATCATCGTCGGCTATCCCACCAACGTCGTCACCACTGTGCAGTGGCGTCTTGCCCCAGGCGAGGGGCTCAAGATCGTTACCGTCAAGTTCATAGACGGCGCGGGCAACGTGTCCGCCGACCTGACCAGTACCGTCACGCTCTCAGACACCAGCCCGCCGACCGGCTGGCGGGACTTTTCGTGGTGGCGCGGAGGGAGCACAATCACGGCCACCGTCTGCGTCTTCGACGAAATCTCCGGCCTGAACGTGGACAGCGCCCACTATCGTTTCTCGACGGACGGGGGAGAGGCGTGGAGCGACTGGGACATGGCCACGTGCACAGGCATCAGCGGCACCGCCGAGATACAGACCATCACCGCCTCTGGTGTGCCCTTCGGCCAGTCCAGGGAGACGGACAATCGCATCGAGTTCCAAATCGCGGACATGAAGGGCTACACCAGCACGGCGATCTACACCGTGCACAGCAGGCTTTTCTACCTCCCACTGGTGATGAAGTGATGGGGCTACTCGGTTGCACTTTTGCGCCCGGTGTGATACACTCTTGCGAGGACGTGATACGCAGTGCGTACTGTCAACGGATTAAGGAGTCGAAATGACTGGTATCAAGTTATTCACCGTGCGTGGTATTGAGGTCAAGATGCACATCACCTTCCCACTGATCCTGGTGTGGGCCGCCGTGCAATTCGGCTACCTGAACACGGGGGAGTTCTTGCTCTCAGGGGCCGCCTTTGGCGTTGTCGTCACGCTGCTGCTATTCATCTGCGTCGTGATCCACGAACTGGCGCACAGCCTGGTGGCGGTGCGCATGGGCTTCCCGGTACGCGACATCGTCCTCCTACCGCTGGGCGGCGTCGCGCAGATGGAGCGTATGCCCGAGCGCCCGGCCCAGGAATTCCTCATGGCCATTGCCGGCCCACTGAGCAACTTCGCCATCGCCATAGTGTTGATCGTGGTCGGCCTTTTCTTGCCCGTGAATTTAGGCCGCGGCCTATGGAGACTATTGACGAATCCCACATACCTGGGTTGGGCAGACGCCTTTCCCTACCTCATATTCACCAACATCGGGCTGGCCGTCTTCAATCTCATCCCCGCGTTTCCGATGGACGGCGGGCGGGTGTTGCGTGCGCTGCTGGCAACTGTGATATCTCACGCCCGCGCCACCGCCGTGGCCGTCAAGGTGGGCCAGGGGTTGGCCTGGATGCTGGGACTGGTAGGTCTATGGGACGGCAACTTCGTGTGGATCCTGATTGCCATCTTTGTGTACTCTGGGGCGGCCCAGGAAGGGCGAATGATCCACGTCAAAAACGCTCTTCAGGGCCTGCGGGTGCGTCAGGCTTTCTCCCGCCGCACCCAGGCCCTCTCTCCCGAAGATCCAGTCAGCCGCGCTACCGACCTCACGCTCGAGAGTTTCCAGCCCGATTTCCCCGTCTGCGAAGGAGAGCGGCTCGTGGGCCTGCTCACGCACACCGATGTCATCCGAGCCCTAAAGCAACGCCGGCCGGAGACGCCGGTGCGCGAGGTCATGCGCACGGATTTTCCCACCGTCGGATTGGGTGAGGAGCTGTTCGAGGTCCACCGGCAGATGGCAGAGGCGGGGCTCGATGCATTGCCTGTGATGGATGGGGAACAGTTTCTCGGTCTGCTCACCCGCCGTGACGTGAATGAGGTCTATCAACTGCTCTCAGTCAGTCCGGGGTTGCTGGCGCAAAGGCGAGGCGGATGATCACCGTCGCCGCAGCACAACGCTATTACGAGGTCGCCGACGCGGTACACGACTTTGACCACGTGCTGCGGGTGCTGACACTGGCGGAGTGCAT